>JAGASP010000057.1 GCA_017621695.1 Clostridia bacterium | reverse complement strand
TTCTGCACCAGGGCGCTATCGCTCTCGGCGAGATCGACCTGTCCAAGTACAGCAAGGTCATCATCAAGGTTGGTGTTGACAACTCTCAGGTGACCATGGATCACCATGCCGCTAACGCACACAACCGCATCATGCTGACCAATGTGGATACCCACTTGACCAACTCTCCCGCAGATGAGAACGTGATCGCATACGTGGATTACACCCCCATGGGTTGGGCTGTTACCGCCATCGAGATCGACCTGACCGGTGTTGACTACAACGGTCCCGTGTTCGTGACCTACGACACCCTGCCCGGCACCTTCATGCTCTTCGCTGAGGTTGAGTTTATCGGTGCAGAGAAGCCCGCAGCTCCCGAGGCTCCTGAGACCGTTGTGATCGATCCCCGCGACCTGCCCGCAGGTAGCATCACGGGTCATATGTCTCACATCGTTACCGAGGCTGACGCAGGTCACTACCCCATGATCGCCGCCGCAGGCCTGACCTCCGGTGCTATGATCCACCAGGGTTCCATCTACATCGGTGAGTATGACCTGAAGCAGATCGCTAAGATCGTGATCTACTACGCTACCGACTGGGGCGAGGGTACGCAGTCCGGTTTGGCTGCTGCTAAGGAGCAGGGCTTTGGTTATCTCGGTCTCTGTGCTATGGATTGCAACAATGTTGTCAATCCTAATCGAGATTTCTTCATCGGCGAGCAGTATACTCCCGACGGTGGTTGGGCCATTACCGCGCATGAACTGCCCAACGTAGCTGCTTCCGGCTACAGCGGCCCTGTCTACGTCTCCGCAGACTTCCTCGCAGGTCAGTTTATCATCATTGACCGTGTCGAGATTATCTACGCTTAATTTCATTATGAAGCCCCACCCGAAAGGGTGGGGCTTTTTCGGATGGATGACTTCAATGAAGGAGAGAGCGTTTTTTGCGCTGAGAGGCCTTGAAAGACTATGTCATGTTGCACGAATATTTGGAAAAATTGCATCGAAATAAAGTAAAAATGTAGAAATGACCAAAATCTTAATATAAAATCTGTACAAAAATTCTCTTGACATTATGCAGAATCATGGTATAATAGATAATAGAAGAATTTATCTATTCACCTTTGTTTGATAAAGAAAATCCGTATGAAGAGGTATACTGATGCCAAATGAAAAAAATATTGACCCTACATACGGTGAAAAGACCATTCGGCAGGATCCTTCTGCAACAGATGAAGAATCAGTGGTTTCTTTGCTGGAGCGAGCTAAAAAGGGAAGCACAGAAGCCTGTCAGCTGCTTCGCTTCCGATATCGTCCGTTATTGGATGCCTCCGTGGGCAGATTCGTGACGGATGGCATGACTCTGCAGGAACGGCAAGACTTGAAGGAAGAGGCCGAACGAATCTTTTTGACCGCCGTTTCCACATATGATACAGAGCAGGATGCAGTGGACTTTGGATTGTACGCAAAGATCTGCTTGCGCAATGGGCTTGTTTCCGAAATGCGTAGCCTGTATTCTCGGAGACGGTTGGATATCGTTCCTATGGAGCAGGAGATCCTTTCCGAGGAGGATCCCACGCGCCATGTCGAGGAGGATGAGCGCTTTCGTAAGCTCTCCGGTATGATTACTGCGCATCTGTCACCTTTTGAAAACAGCGTTTGGTGGCGATTCGTATCGGGTGCTGACGTGAAGGAAATTGCCCGACAGATCGGCAAGGATGAACGCTCGATCCACAACGCGATTTACCGCATCCGAAAAAAACTTCGTCTTTTACTCTCAAATTTTCAGAATTGATTATGGGACACTTTTGTCCCATATTATGCCCCGATAGCTTAAGTAAAGCAGGGAAATCTCCCTCTTAGGATTTCTTGGATGGCGGTGCAAATCCGTCGAAGGGCAAAATACAACAAAGTGAGGAATACGCCCATGTACGAAGAGGAAGTAATGGACACCGTGGCTGAAGAGGCAACTGAGGAAGTCGTTTATCAGGACGAAACTTTGGTATGCAAGGAGTGCGGCAATGAATTTGTGTTCACTGTTGGTGAGCAGAAGTTCTATGCCGAGAAGGGATTTGTCAACAAGCCCAAGACTTGCAAGGCCTGCCGCGATGCCAAGAAAAACGCAGGCAAGCCCGAGCGTCAGTATTTTGAGGCTGTATGTGCCGATTGCGGCGGTGTCGCAAAGGTCACGTTCGAGCCTAATCCTGAACGCCCCGTGTATTGCAGCGCTTGCTTCGAAGCAAGAAGAAAACCCCGCGATTGAGAGGCTTCTGATCAATAGGACATCCTTTTCGTACTCCATGGTAACTCTTCGGCGTGTCCGTGATGTTTTCGGTTTGAGATGGTCAACTTGATCTCCATACGCTCTTTTGAGGGTCGGAGGCATTGCTTTGTCAATGCCTCCGTCTTCTTGTGCTTTTGTGAATCAAAAGAGAAGTTCAGCCTTCATTTTAACCTCCAAAAACCTGCAAACGACACTTATTTTGGCTGAAACTGAAATAAATAAAAAAAAACTTGCAAAATTTCGAAAAATCTCTTGCAATTTTCAAAGAGATAGTGTATAATAGTAGCATACCTCAAAAACAGGCTTTGGATGCACGCCACGGCCTTAGGAGGCCACTTATTTTATATGTGTAAAGGAGATATCACTATGTCCTACGTAGATGAGATCATTGACAGAGTTGTCAAAGAAAACCCCGCACAGCCCGAGTTCCATCAGGCCGTTAAAGAAGTTCTGGATTCCCTTCGTCCTGTGGTAGAGGCCAATGAAGCCAAGTACCGCAGAGAAGCTCTTCTGGAGCGCATTGTTTGCCCCGAGCGCGTGATTATGTTCCGTGTTCCTTGGGTCGATGACAACGGTCAGGCGCACGTGAACACCGGTTACCGCGTACAGTTCAACAGCGCGATCGGTCCCTACAAGGGCGGTCTCCGTCTCCATCCCTCGGTTAACCTCTCCATCATCAAGTTCCTGGGCTTTGAACAGACCTTCAAGAATTCCCTCACCGGTCTTCCCATGGGCGGCGGTAAGGGCGGCTCTGACTTTGACCCCAGAGGAAAATCTGATCGCGAGATCATGAATTTCTGCCAGAGCTTTATGAACGAGCTTTACCGTCATATCGGCGCAGATACCGACGTTCCTGCCGGTGACATTGGTGTAGGTGCTCGCGAGGTCGGTTACCTCTTTGGCCAGTACAAGCGCCTTGTAAACCGCTACGAGGGCGTTCTGACAGGTAAGGGTCGTGCATACGGCGGTTCTCTCATTCGTCCCGAGGCAACAGGTTTCGGCGCTGTATACTACACTGTGGAAATGCTCAAGACCTTCGGTGAAGGTATCAAGGGCAAGACCTTTGCAATTTCCGGCTTCGGTAACGTTGCTTGGGGTACCGTCAAGAAGATCAACGAGCTGGGCGGTAAGGTCGTCACCATTTCCGGCCCTGACGGATACGTTTACGATCCTGACGGTGTCAGCACGGAGGAAAAGGTCAACTTCATGCTGGAGATGCGTGCTTCCGGCCGCGACAAGGTACAGGACTATGCGGATAAGTTCGGCGTGCAGTTCTTCGCCAAGACCCGTCCTTGGGGACAAAAGGTAGACGTTGTGATGCCTTGCGCTACCCAGAACGAGGTTGGTATCGAGGACGCTAAGAACATCGTTGCCAACGGCGTGAAGTACTACGTCGAGGTCTCCAATATGCCTACCACCGCTGAGGCCTTTGAATATCTGAAGGCCAACGGTGTCGTGATTGCTCCTTCCAAGGCCGTCAATGCCGGTGGCGTTGCCGTTTCGGGTCTGGAAATGAGCCAGAATTCCATGAGATACTCCTGGACCGCTGAGGAGGTCGATGCCAAGCTGAAGCAGATCATGGCTGACATTTATAAGAACTCCTATGAGGCCGCCAAGAAGTACGGTATGGAGGGTGACCTCGTGGCCGGTGCTAACATCGCGGGCTTCGAGAAGGTCGCAGACGCTATGCTCGCGCAGGGTCTTGTCTGATCCTTATGTAAATCAAATAAAAACCGCCGCTTCCCAAAGAAGCGGCGGTTTTGTTTTACAAATGGTCTGTTTCAAAAGAAAAATGACAGCGGTTTTGGATATCCAAAGCCTCAAAGTAGGCTTCCTCCAAGGGAATCCATTTGCTTTGGAAAACAGTCAATCCTGTGTCCCCATTCCGACGGGAAATGCGTTTGCACTGTTCTTCATAGGAAACTGTCAGGAAAACCGTGAGATCGTATGCATCAAACAGAGCAGGGTGCAAACAATAGGTTCCTTCAATGATGTATACGGGGCTTGCAGGAAGGGAAATTACATCGGTCAATGCTTGCTTGTGACAATCATACGGCCGATAGGCGCAGGGAAGTCCCTCTCTGAGCGGATGAAGAACCTCCATCCAAAAACGTTCTCTGTCAACGTTTCCTCCGGGCTCTGCCAATCGTTCGGGGGTTCTCATGGGGGGACGAAGGAAAAACTGATCCATATGAACAACAGGGCAGGAAAGCTGTGCGGATAGGATTTCCGCAAGCGTGCTTTTTCCCGAAGCGCAACGTCCGTCGATACCAATCAAAAATGGCTTTCTGTGGGACGGAGCCTGTCGGATCTCTTTTCGAAGAATGCTGACGATGGGGGAAAATGCGGTATCATGAGGTGTCATGATGCGTCCTCCGTTTCATGCGAAGAAAACAAGGGCAAAAGGTGTGCGTGGGTCAACGCCAGAATGGTCGCGGGAATCAGGATCAGCTGTAGGATGATCCCGGGGATCGCGTTGAAAAACGCTCCCGCAAAGAAGGCGGATAGCGAAAATCCCGTACCGTGGATTCCCAAAAGGATGACTTGCATGATGCCCCATGCGATCCGCCCTGACAGCATGGCGATCAAAAGACTTACGTAAACGGCCATAACGCCCTTCTTTTTGGAAAGCCCGTAGCAGATGCCCACAGTGAATCCGTATACCGCCAGTTCAACAGCCATGGCCAACGCCATGGGGTAAAAAACAGGCATGCCAAAGATGAGGGAACGGGTGATGGGAAGAAGTAAGCCCACCGCCGCGCCGTATTTCCATCCGCAAATCAATCCGCACAGGAATACAGGAAAATGCATAGGAAGCAGCATTTGACCCAGCTCACGGAGCTGTCCCGTGACAAAAGGGAGAACGTACCCGATTGCCAGAAACAGCCCCGAAAGCACGAGACGAAGCGTCATTTGACGCGTGTGTGAAGAGGGTTTCAGAGAAGACATATCAAAGCTGGCCTTTCTTTTTCTTCAATGTGACGGCTGCTACAGAGGCGGTGAGAAGCACACCGAGAGAAGCAAGTGCGGAAGCACATCCGCCTTCACCGTCTGCGGTGGTTGCCGCGGGATCAGCCACGGTCGTATTCTCAGGCTGGGTGATGGCATCGGTAGCATTTTCGTCAGTGGAGAGGTCGGAAGGCTCGGAGGAGGATTCGATGGGCGTATCAGCGGTGCTGTTCTCGGAGGAATCGGTATCCTCGGAGCCGCCGATCACGGGAGCGTCTGCGGTGTTGTCATCCTCTCGCATGATGATGGCAGCCTGATAAGCGGGAACACTTACGCTGATCTGATTGCCGGAGCCGCTTTCGATATTGCCGGAATAAGGATAGTAGATAGTGTACGGGCCGTCGTAGCCATCACGGAAGGTCAGGGAAAGGGTGGCGGTGGTGGCGGAAGAATTGGCAAAATAGGAAAGATCATGCGCATCATCCATGAAATCACCGTAAAGAATATCGGTCTTGGCCGCACCCTTGCAGGTGCCGATGGCGAGGATGTTATTGCTCATTTCAGCTACGTCGATGCACATCTTGGGAATACGGGTGGGCTTGTAGCTGGGTTGGTCGCTCATAGCCTCCACGGCTGCTGCAACGCGATCGTCACCCTTGCCGTCCAAAGACTTGGAGGGCTGGCCGTCGACGAAGATCACTGTGCCGCCTGCCTTACAAAATGCGACGAGCTTTTCAGCGGCCTCAGCAGAAATATAGTCTGCGTAAGCAAGGATCATGACGCGGTATGCGCTTTTGCCGATCATCAGACGGCCGTCGTTGGAAATTTCAGCGGAGCAAATGCTTTCGTCATCAACGACGGTGTAGAGCACCTGAGCGGTGAGAAGCTGCTTACAAAGATCGGCATAGTCATTGTTGAGCTTGACAGCCTGATCGTCACCGTCTCCGTGCGAGGAAGAATGCACGCCGTCAGCGTTATGGAGTGCTTGCACGGTTGCGATAGGATAGAAAATGGCAACGTCGCCTGCTTCCTTGGTATCGGCAAGGAGGGTGTTGAGACGGCCAACGTAGTTGTTGAGAAGGTTGATCTCATCTGTGCGATAGTTTTGCTGGGGATTGATCATGGTATATTCGGTGGTGCCAAAGAGTCTGGTCAGAGTCACACCGCCGATGGAGGAACCCATGATATCCTTGGAAAATTCTTCGGTTTCAATAGCCGAGGGGTTATATTCGATCATGACACGGTCGCGGCCTGCATTCTTTGCGCCCGAGGTAACGTAGCGCAGACCCATATAAGTGCCAACGTTGCCGTTGCTCATGAGGTGTGCAGGGTCAACCCACAGAATATCCGCACCGGGGATGGTCATGCCGCCGATGATCTGCAGGAAATTGCCGCCGTAGGTCTCGACATGGTCGTTCATGTTTTCCTCAAAGAGCAGGTGCCCCGAGGAATTTACACCGTTTTCGGTGCACCAGGTCGAGATCTGATCAATATAAGAGGACTTGAACAGGGAAGAGACGAGAGCGTAATATTGCATACGCGCCAGTTTGTTTTCATCACTTCTTCCGTCGAAAATGGCGTGGATGGGCAGATCGTATCCGTAAGTCTCCTTGAAGAGCACGTCCAGTCCGTCGGTCCAGACAGCGTAATTCTCACGGTCACGGTTGCCAAGCTGGGGCTCGTCTGTGAAGAATGCATCTACCTTGCTGAATTGATCGCCAAAGGAAGACTTATAATGCTCATGAGTCAGTTGAATGAAGCGAGCCACAGCATCCTTGTTCAGAAGGTCAACGTCACGGAGCTTGTTGAAGTCGGTGCGATCCTCTTCTCCGATAAAGGTGTACTGCAGGACGTAAACATCCAGCGTCCATTCGCCCTTTGCGGAAACGGATTCGATGGTGTTGTCCTTCAGCGCCAGGGTGCGTTCGCCGTCCTCATCCTTGAGGATGGCTTCCATAACGCGTATCTCGCGGTTTTGGGGATCCAACGTATAGGAAACGGTACCGCCGTTGCCCGTCACCGTCTTGTGCTTGATACCTGTAGATTCAAACTGGGGGTGATCGTCGAGCACCTGGCCGTATGCCTTACCGCTGGGCCATTGATATTCGTCGTAGATCCAGATATTCATCTCGCGTTCCACAGCGCTCATGTAGACGCGCTTGAGAAGCTCAAATTCAGCCTCATCCTTAAGGTACTGCTGGTTGAAGTTGACGTTGGAAACGATACCGCCAAAGCCCTGAGCCTGAAGCTTATCCAGTTTGGATTCAAAGGTGTTCGGGTGGAATCCGTAATCGACCCACAGGATCTTTTCAAAATTGTTGGGATGTGCATATGCCTCACCGCGCCAGAAGGAGGAATAATCAACGTCGGGCAGGAGATCGTCTGCATTGAATTTGGGAGACTCGTAGTTTGCAAAGGTCATGGCATCCTCCAGATTATCATAGAGTGCGTAGGCCTTGATGACGTAAGAAGTATCCAAGGGGCATTCGTTTTCGTACATATCAAGGCGGAGGTTGGTGTAATTGCCTGTGATGGGCGTATTGTGGAACATGACCTTGGACATGTCGGTCAGGTCACAGACCACGAGCTGCCAGTCATCGGTTTTCTTATATGTTACGTTGTAGCAGGGGTAATTGCCACCTGTGTCGGTAGTGCGGAGACGGATCTGCATTTGCTTGCTTTGATAATTGGTCTTGAGCAAGATCGCCATATAGTGCAGATCGGCGCTGTTGACTGTTTCTTGGGGAAGAGGAATTGAGAAGTAAGGGTCAAAGCAGATGCCGGGGGAGGTCTCGGCGAATTTGACCTCCATACCCTCGTCGGTGCAGGACAGAGCTACATTGAAAACATCATAGCAGCCGTAAACGTTATCGGGATTGGTAAAGTCGATGACCACGGGAGCTTCGACGTACTTTCCGTCATCGTCGGCGGCGAGGGCGACGGTCGTAAACAGAACTGTCATCAGCAGGAGAGACACGGTGAGGATCAGAACGAGGGGGAGCGCGTAGGAATGGTTCTTCGCGTGTTTCATGAGAGAATCCTTTCTTTGGTAGATTTGGACACGAAAAATTAGAGGTGACCTATAGAGAGTCATTTGTTTTGCCGCATGATCTCAAACCCCAGCACCGCAGCAGAAGCGGCAGAGGAAAGAGAACCGCGGAAATTGCCTTTGTCACTGTAGCCGATGCGGACGGTAAGGTCTGCAAGAGATGCGACCTTGGAGGATATCCCCCGTTTTTCTCCGCCGATAACGAGAAGCAGAGGCAGGGAAAGGTCGGCCTCATAAAGATCGACCGAATTACGGATACCCGCACACGCCACGCGATAGCCATGGGCTTTGAAAAGTGCGGCGGCTTCGGCGGGGTCGCTGACGAACATGGGGGTCTTTTCGGACGTTCCGGCCGATGAGCGGGCAACAAGACCTGCAACCCCCATCCAGTTGCGTGGGGGGAGAATGATACCGTCAACGCCGGCCGCGTACAGGGAGCGTACCGTGTAGCCAAAGTTATACGGGTCTTCAATGCCGTCCAAAAGGACGAAAAAACCTTTTGCGGGAATATCCTTGATACCGTTAGTAAGATCCGGCAAGGTACGGTCGGAGCAGATGGCCACGATACCGCCGTGGGTCTTGCCCGAGGTCAGATTGTCCAGATCCTCCGAGGGGACGGGTTGTATGGTAAAGCCGAGCTCCTCGGACTTGTGGCGGAGAAAAGCCAACTCACGGCTTTTTTTGGCCATACGGTCTTTGTCCACAAAGATCATGTTGATCTTGCGGTCGTTGAAGGATGCGATCGTGGGATCAAGCACCGCCGAGATGGCTGTCATGCCTTCAAACAGATCGGGGGTGGCAGGGGGAGTATCATATGTATCAGACATAAGCTGTCCTTTCTTGGGTGGAGTCGATTTTTTCGTAGTTGGTTTGAAAAAAGCTTCAAAGCGTGTCTAAATTCTGTGTTTCGTACATAGAGTGATGATGAAATCATCTCATACGGGAGACAGAGGTATGATCTACATAACGTCGGATAAAGAGCGGTGCGTTCAGCTTGCCACGTATCTTGTGGAGCACAATACTACGGTGCGTGCAACCGCCGCCAGATTCGGTATCAGCAAAAGCACGGTGCATAAGGATATTACCGTGACGCTGCGCCACGTGAACCGTGGGCTTTATCGGGAAGTCAAAGACGTGCTGGAACGAAACAAAAGTGAGCGTCATTTACGGGGAGGAGAAGCGACGAAACGAAAATATTTGTCGCGAGGCTGAGGTGACTTGAAGAGGATGAGAAAACCATTTTGGCATGGGGATGCTCGGGAAGCATCCCCATATTTTTAGGGGATTTGTCAGTCTGCAATGCGGAAGGTTCGTCCTTCGGTGCCCGCATCGGTCATACCCACGCAGAAGGCCACGGAATATGTGCCGTCAGGATCGGCATAAACCATATATCCGTCATAGGGGTGGAAGGATGTGTCGTAAGTGACCCATGCGCCGTCCACAAGCTCCTCGATGGTGGGCTTTTGGTAATCGGAAAGACCGTAGATACGCACGGCGGCGTTGTTGGTGCCGCCCGTCAGGGTAAACTCAGCCTTGCCGCTTGCATCCACGTGTACCTTGGGAACATACGTGTCGGAAATCTCGGTGCCAATTTTGACGTCCAGCTTGTAGGGGGTCAATACGGCATCCTCACGCACGTTCAGGACGTTTTGGTTGTCGGTGGAGAGCTGGCTGCCCCAAGGCAAAAGAATGATCTTCAAGGTGATACGGTCGCCGGCCTTCAAGGTCACTTCACCCAGATCCAACGTGAGGTCACCGAAGTTGCGGTTGTCATGATAGAAATCCCGTACCATCAGATTGCCTGTATAGGCCTCGCCGCCGATGATGGCGCTGAAATCCTTGACGATCAGCGCGAAATTGACGTAATCGTTGTTGTTGGGGTCAGAGCATTGGTGATACTCATAATAGGGGGCTTGGGTGCCGAGCTTCAAGTAGCGGTTTCCGGAGTCGTTTTTGGTGCATTCCAAAATTTGATGCTGATTATTTTCATCCAGATAGCCCAGCTTGGAGAAGTGCCAGAGACGGCTGTGGAAACGGAAGAGATAGAAATCCTTGCGGAATTCAACGAAGGAGATGTCCTCGTTGATACGAATGTCGATCTCATAGTATGTACGGTTCTCATCGGTGTGGGGCATCTCCACGTGGCGATAGGTTGCCTCTATGCGGCCGTCAACGGCAGCATAATCCATGGTCACATCCGCGTAGACGGGACCGTAGGAGTCGATATGATCTGTGCTGTTTTCCAAGGAGGAAAGCTTGTTTTTGGCATCCTTGAATTCCATGACGTTAAGTCCGCCGACCGCCGTATGCTGCGGCTGGGAGGCCCAAAGGGGAGCGGACATGGAGCGGAAATCGGGCAGGAGCCAGTTGTCACGGCCGTATACGAACGTGGGAGCAATGCAGTTGGTTTCGGTCACGCCCAAAGACAGATGGTAGTAGGGAGACGTAAATTGTACCGAGGAAAGCTGCTTTAGGGGGAATTTTCCCCAGTTCTGGTACAGATTGACGATGGAGAATTTTTTGGTTTCCCCTGCCTTCAGGGTGATGGGAATGTAGGTGCGTCCGTAAGAAGTATCACCGGGATCGTAGGTGGATTCCTCATTTTCGCCTTGGAAATTTTTGCACACCTCTGCGGCAATGGGGAGAAGGCTGCCGTTTTCATCCAGAACGACGGCGTTTTCCAAAGCACCTGAGATGGTCTCGGAATATACGTAGATTTTTCTTGCAATGTCATCGCAGGTGATCTCGGGATGGACTCTGTAGTGGGTGTCGGGATCGTTATAATATGCGCCGACAAAGCCGTTTCCGTTGATGAGGAACTTGTAAGCACCGCGCAGAGCATCGTAGCAGAGATATGCGCTGCCGTATTCCTTGGTATGAAGGCTGATCTCTGTCAGAGGATTGCGCTCAGCCTCAGCTTCTGCCTTGAAGGCGGTGAAATCATGATGCTTGTCGGTGTAAATGCGTTGACCCATGTATATATGGGAATTCTTTTTGTAAACGGTAGCAGGGTCTGTGGTCACGCGCTGGTCGATGCGATAGATCCCGTCGCTCAGGGTCACGGTCAATTGTCCCATGCCTGCGTCCTTGACAAGAATGATGCCGAAAATTCCCGCGCGCTCCATATCGAAGCCCACGTATTCGGCGGTTGTCCAATCCACGTCAGAAAGACTGTCGTGATACCCGTTGGCATCCTTAATGAGGATCGCCATCACACGACTCTCGGGAATGTCGAAATACTGACCGTAGGCCGCCATGCCCGTGACGTCACCAAGGTCGGAAACGAAGTGCTGTACTGTGTTGAGCTTATCGGAATACATATAGAAGGTACGGTCCAGTGTCATGTTCAGCATGGGGTTGTTGCGGCTTCTGCCGCCAAAGGTAGCACCCATGGCGTGCGCATTGTAGAAATAGTAACCGAGCTCGTAAGTATTGGTGCGTGCGTTGTTGTATGCGTTGTTGACGTTGTATTCTTTGCCGTCTTCGCCGATCATATAAGCATACCCGGTATTTTTGACGTAAGGAATACCTTCGGGGGTGGTAATGGCGGTATAGCAGTGATTCTTGGACTTCATGTTATAGTATAGAATCACGTTTTGATTGGCGAGCTTCCACTGCGTGCGGTTGTCGTCCAGAAATTCGGTATATACACCGTTCTGGAGGGACTGTGCGTAAGCCAGATTTTCTGCCCAAGCACCTTCACCGACGGGAACCTCTTGGATTTCGGATTGCTTGACCGAAATATCCTCCATGACGGGAAAGCTGTAGCCTGCTTCACGCTCGGTCAGCTTTTCCACAAACGTAGCCACGGCGGCATCCATGCCCGCTTCGGTGTTGGCCATCAGAAGCAAACCGCTATCATCGGCTTTCAAAATATATCCGAGATCCCCGACGGTCGCGAGGGTATCGGCATAGTCTTTGCTGTATCCGACCGTGATGAGCGTGCCCGTTATCTCCTCGGAAGGATCAAACAGCGCGGCTTCGCATTCCAAGAGGGATGCGATTTCCTTGGCGGCATCCTCTTCCCATGCGGCGGCGTAAGCGTCGTATCGAACGCAGATCGCATCTGCCGTCAAAAAGATTGTTTCGGGTTTGGGATCAGCCGTTTCGGCTTCGGTCTCTGTTGCGGTCTCTGTTTCGGTTGCGTCAGGAGTCTCTGCTTCGGCGAGGGTTTCATCTGGAAGCGCGGTATCGGTAGAGCCGACCGTAGCAGCTCCGTCGGTTGCGGCTTCAAGATCCTGTGACGAGCAGGCGGCTAACGTGCAGAGGGAGAGCAGGGTGATGCATATAAGCAAAAACAACTTTTTTGGGATGTTCTTCATGGATATTATACCTCCGTGAATGTTGGTTTCCGCATCGTGCGGATCATTGGGCGCGGGGGCCCACGGTGTTGCGTGTCCAGCGGACGTGAACCATGGGGTCGAGGAAAATGTCAATTGTGAGGTTTTCCGTATCGGTATCCTTGGGAAGATAAAAGACGTACAGCTTGACGGATGCGATTCCTTGGTCGTTGCAAGCGTCATCCTTCCAACGAAGGCTCTGGGTCAGGACCTCACCGTTTGGAAGTGTAACGGTAGAAGATCCCGTTTCGGAAGGCGCGATATATGTGACCTCGGAGAAAGACGTGTGCCGTGGATAAGAAAGCTCGATCCAGTAGCGTTTGAGGCCACCGTTTTCGGCCGAGAGCGTATCCTCATCATAGCTGAAGTAAGTGAGCGAGACAAAATCCTCTCCGTTTCGGTAGAGCTCCTGCCGCTGTACGCCACTCGTCGAAAGAGAGAGGGTCAAGTGTGCTTCTGTGTCCTGCAAAACGGTGGTCTCGGAGGAGAAATTGTAAAGCTCCGAGAGATACGCTTCGTGCGGATGCAGAAGATACGCGATCATGCCTGTGTACCAGGCGAGCAGGATTGCGATGATGAGGAGCCAAACGAGCAGGATGACAAGCGTTACAAGATTTTTCTTTTTTCGGATGCGCTCGTTGGTGGTTTTGCGTTGCTTTTTTTCGCGGGAAACGGTGTGTGATGCCGGCGGAGGCGTTTCTTTCTTCCCGTGCAACTGCTCGTCGATGATGGATTGGCAGAAGCCCGCAATACCGCCCTTTCCAAAAAGCTCCTTGGTGGGGGTCTGCATCATCTGTGCCTGCAGAAACAACGCTTCGGTTTGACCGAGAATTTGCCAAAGCTCCTCGCTGTCGGGAAGACGCCCCATCAGATTGGCCGAAATCGCTTCCATGGCGGCAAGGTATTCACCTGTCAATTCAAGATCGCCGGGCGGGCGATGGGATGTATCAGCCATAGCACCTCCTTATCTTCCGTACAAGCGGTTCAGCTTGCGGAAATACGCTTTATCAATGGTGTTGATCTGCTCTGATGTGACACGGTAACGCCAGTTGCCCGAGGGCTCACCGGGAATGTTCATGCGTGTATCGGCTCCAAAGCCCAGCACATCCTGTATGGGCAGGATCGCAAGATCTGCGACTGATGCGAACAAGGTACGCATCACCGCACGGTAAGCCTCGGGGGTGTCCCAGTTCTCGGAGGTGAAGCCGCAATAGGAAAGAACGTCACGGCGGGCGGTGTCGTCCAACTCCCAAATAAAGCCCAGCAGCGTGTTGTTGTCATGGGTACCCGTATAGGCTACCGAATTGGATACATAGTTGTGGGGCAGATGGGTGTTCTCAGGGTTACCGTCAAAGGCGAACTGGATGACGTGCATATTGGGGAAGCCGCTCTCCTTGACAAACTTTTCCAGAGCAGGCGTTGCCTCTCCCAAGTCTTCCGCTACGATGATGGCAGGCTGACCCGTGACAGCCTCCACCTCGGCGGCTACCTCGTACATCTTCTTGATGAAAGGCTTTCCGGGACCCTTGACCCACTTGCCTGCCTTGGCGGTCTCTGCGTCGGCAGGAATGCTCCAGTAGGACTCAAGCCCGCGGAAATGGTCGATGCGCACGCCGTCAAAGAGGGTGAGCATATGGCTCATGCGAGCAGACCACCAAGCAAAATCGTCCTCCTTCATGCGCTTCCAGTCATACAGGGGATTGCCCCAAAGCTGACCGTCCTCCGAGAAGTAATCGGGGGGACAGCCGGCAACGGCGGAGGGACGGCCGTCCTTGTCAAGCTGGAAAAGCTCGCGGTTGGCCCAGACATCGCAGGAATCGTAAGCTACGTAAATGGGCATATCACCCATGATCTTGATGCCTTTTTTGTTGGCGTAAGCACGTACTGCCGACCATTGGGTCATGAAGGTGTACTGAATGAATGCCCACGCGAACCTTTCGACGGTGTCGGGCTCGGTCACCGTCCATTCATACCAAGGGGTGTCCCCGTTGGCATAGCGCAAGGCCATGAAATCGCAGAATTGCTTCAGATAAGGATGCTCTTGGATATATGCCTCCACCGTCGCACGTTCGACGGAAGACACGCGGCTCGCGGCCAGACGCAGAAGATCCATGCGGGTCTCGTTCAGTTTTTCGTATTCGCAGGCGTAGGGCTGATCTTCCTTGACGGCAGCCAACTCGTCGGAGGTCAGAAGTCCCGCCGCTTGCAGGGCGCGCAGATCGACGAAGTAGGGGTTGCCACCGAAGGCAGAGTAGGACTTGTAGGGAGAATTGCATTCGTCGGCCATGCAGAAGGGAAGGACCTGCCACCAGGTAAAGCCGCAGTCTGCAAGAAAATCAATGAATTCATAAGCCTCTTTGCCGAAGCAACCGATACTGTCGCTTCCGGGGAGGGAGGAGATGTGCATGAGCACACCCGAGGAACGGGTAAGGTTCATAACGGTTGTGTTCCTTTCGTTAATTCGATAAAACGTAATTTGCGCAAACAGATTTCCACCTTCATATTCCGCCGTGGGCGGAATATTTCACTCGTGCGAAGCGCGAATTTCATTTTTGCTAAGCAAAAATTTCACATTTCTCCGCAGGAGAAATATTTCATTGCATCAGCTTCGCGGCTGATGCTTAATGTGCCTCAAACCAGTTTTCGCCCATGTGCGCCTCCACATCCAGAGGCACCGACAGCGTCACGGCGTTCTCCATCTCTTCCTTGAGAAGCGCCAGCGCGGCCTCGGCACAATTTCTGTGGGCGTCCAAAATCAATTCGTCATGGACTTGCAGAATGAGCTTAGCATCCAATCCGCTCTCGGCCAGTCGCTTGTGTACGCGGATCATGGCGAGCTTGATGATGTCAGCGGCCGTGCCCTGAATGGGGGAATTCATGGCCACCCGCTCGCCAAACTTCTTGCGCATCTTGTTGGATTCCGCCAGCTCGGGGATGAGACGGCGGCGGCCCAGCTCGGTGGTCACGTAGCCCTGATCGTAAGCCGTTTGGATGATGTCCTTCAAATACTTGTCGATCTGCGGGTAAGAGTGGAGATAGCTTTCAATATAAGACTTGGCCTCGGCGCGGGAGATGTGCAGATCCTCAGCCAGGGAAAAGTCACCCATACCGTACATGATGCCGAAGTTAATGGCCTTTGCCTTCTTGCGAAGCTCGATGGTCACCGCCTCGGGGGGGACACCAAAAACGCGGGAGGCCGTGTCGGTGTGGATGTCAAAGCCGCCGAGGAATGCGGAGCGCATGGCATCGTCTCCTGCGATTGCCGCAAGAAGGCGAAGCTCGATCTGGGAGTAGTCGGCGTCGATCAGCACACGGTCGGGTGCGGAGGCCACGAAGAAGCGGCGCAATTCTCGCCCCAGCTCGGTGCGGATGGGGATGTTTTGCAGGTTGGGCTCAGCCGAGGACAAGCGCCCCGTGGCGGTGCCCGTCTGTTTGAAGGTGGTGTGGATGCGACCCTCGCTGTCCGCCACCTTGAGCAGTCCGTCCACGTAAGTGGATTTCAGCTTGGTGACCTGGCGGTATTCCAGAATGTCTTCAATGATGGGGTGATACTTCTTCAGCTTTTCCAGCACCTCGGCGTTGGTGGAGTAGCCCGTTTTGGTCTTCTTGTCGGTGGGAAGCATGAGGACCTCAAAGAGGATCTCGCCGAGCTGTTTCGGGGAGTTGATGTTAAAGTCCCGTCCCGCGTAGGTGAAGATGCGGGATTCCAGATCGGCGGCCAAAGCGTCCAACACCAAACCGTACTTGCGGATGGCCTCGGGCTCTACCTTAAAGCCGATCAGCTCCATGTCGCAAAGCACACCGCAGAGGGGCATTTCAATGTCAAAGAATACCTTGTCCTGCTGTGTGTTTTTCAGATCTGCCAGCAGGGGGGCGTACAGATCGTAAATATACCCGACCGTGGCCACCTCCTCGCGAGGGGAGTCCCCGAGAAAGGCGATGCACAGGCGATCGAGATCAAAGGAGCCCATGCCTGCGTTGATAACGTAAGCTGCCAACATCACGTCAAATCCGCAACCGCGATATTCGATGCCCATAGCTGCAAGCTGCTTATAAAGGCTCTTGGCATCGTAGGTGACGGTCTCGTGCGACGTGTTGGATAGGAAGTCGGACAGCGCCGATGCATCGGGCGTGTTGCTGATATATCCTGTTTTGCCGTCCCACAGAGTCAGCACACCGCCGTCACCCAAATGAAGGGCGTATCTGCCTGCGGGCAGGGAGGTGAGTATATCACTCGTCAAAGAAATCAGGTCGGCCGTGAGGCAAACCGCCTTGTCTTGTGCGAGGATCTCAGCCGTCTCGGTTTCATCTGCGGAATTGTCTTCACCGTGAAGCTCAAACCGCTTGATGAAGCCCGAAAACTCGTACTTCACACAAAGCTCGTACAAAGCCGCTTTATCCATGGGACGGCAGGCAAGCTCGTCCAGGGTCAGCCCCAAGGGAGCTTCGCGGCAGATGCGCGCCAAGGTCCGAGACAGGTATGCGCTGTCCTTGCCCTCCTCCAGCTTTTTTCGCACCGAAGGAGTATGCTTGGCGGTGGGGAGTGCCTCGTAGATGCCGTCCAAAGAGCTGAATTCCGAGATCAGCTTGAGGGCGGTCTTTTCTCCAATACCGGGGACACCGGGGATGTTGTCCGAGCTGTCGCCCATGAGGGCTTTTACGTCCACGAACTGATCGGGACGAACGCCGTATTTCTCCATGAAGGCGGCCTCGTCCATGAGCTTTGTCTCGGTGTTGCCTGCCAAAAGCACACGGGAGGTGGCGCTGATAAGCTGAAGAGAGTCCTTGTCACCCGTCAAAACGTAAGCCTCACAGGGCTCGCCGCAGGTCTCGGCCATGTTCACAAGCGTGCCGAGAATATCATCAGCCTCATAACCGGGGCAATCCAGCACACAAAGTCCCAAGGCCTCGGATAGGGGACGGGATGCGGGCATCTGCTCGCGGAGCTCGTCGGGCATGGCGTGACGGCCCGCCTTGTACGCGTCGTACATCTTGTGGCGGAAGGTGGGTTCTTTTAAGTCATAAGCGATGACCGCAAAATCGGGTTTGATGGCCTCCAGCTGCTTGGAGATCACGTTGACAAGACCGTACAGGGCGTTGGTGTGAAAGCCCTCACGGTTGGTGAGCAATCGGATGCCGTAGAAGGAGCGATTGAGGATGCTGTTTCCGTCAATGCAGAGTAATTTTTTCATAATTCTGACTCCATCGGTAATCGTCGGGATAAAATAATAATGATAATAATCATACAGCATACAGTATACCACAAAACAGGGGTCTTTGTCAAGACAAAGACTATGAAAACGGGAGAAAATGACCTGTAAGAATTTACGATCAAGAGAGTTTTTAGAGTTTTTTGGAAATTTTCACGTTTAAAATATCGAAACCCTTGACTTTTCGCAAGCTATGTATTATAATACACGTATCTATTTCAACCGCAAGGAAAAAGGAAAAAATCCATGAACAAGATCTATATCCCCGAAGGCTACCGTCCCCAGCTGGATGCATATGATACCCAGCGCGCCATCGCCTACATCAAGGCAACCTTTCAGGAGGAGTTTGCAAGCGCTCTGAACCTCAAGCGCGTGTCTGCCCCTCTGTTTGTCAACGATGCCTCGGGCCTGAACGATAACCTCAACGGCTTTGAACGCCCTGTTTCTTTTGATATTCCTGCCATTGGCTCAGATGCCGAGGTCGTGCATTCTCTTGCCAAATGGAAGCGTCTTGCCCTCAAGCGCTACGGCTTTACGGTGGGCAACGGACTTTATACCGACATGAACGCCATCCGCCGCGACGAGGATCTCGACAACACCCACTCCATCTACGTTGACCAGTGGGACTGGGAAAAGATCATCACCAAGGACAACCGCAATCCGGATTATCTCAAGCTGATCGTTTCCGCCATCGTCCGCGCCATTTGCGATACCTCTGACCGCCTCCGCGTCCGCTTCCCCCAGCTCAGCGTGAGCCTCGAAAGAGAAGTGTCCTTCATTACCACGCAGGAGCTTGAGGATCTCTATCCCGATATGACGGGCAAGGAGCGTGAGGATGCCTACCTCCGCGAGCACAAGACCGCCTGCCTCATGCAGATCGGCGGTAAGCTGAGATCGGGTAAGCCCCACGACGGCCGTGCCCCCGACTACGATGACTGGCAGCTCAACTGCGACATCATGTTCTGGAATCCCGTCCTCGGCAAAGCCTTAGAGATCTCTTCCATGGGCATCCGTGTGGACGCTGAGGCCATGGACAGACAGCTGACCCTTGCCGGTTGCGATGACAGACGGGAGTTGCCCTTCCACAAAATGCTTCTGAACGGCGAGCTGCCCCTGACCATCGGCGGCGGTATCGGCCAATCCCGTCTCTGTATGCTCATGATGGGATGCGCCCACATCGGCGAGGTGCAATCCAGCCTGTGGGATCACGACACCGTCAAGGCCTGCGAGGATGCGGGAATTCCCTTGCTGTAAAAGGAGGTCACCTCTAAAACAGGCAGGAGCTTCGGCTCCTGCTTTTTGCTTTCCGCGTTATGCAAAAAAAACAAACAGCGCTGTCCAATATTGGATATAATGTCAATATACAATAAGCGCTTGATATGGTATAATTATCATGTGATCAGTTGTCAAATTGCCGATGATTTGATGGTCACCTCTAAAAACTCTCTTGACGGAGAATCCGTGGTAACTTTTCCGTCATATTTCACGCTTTCGCTTGCGAAAGCGATTTTCCCTTCGCGTAGCTCTACTACGCGTGCGAAAAATTGTATCATCTGACGAAAAACTTC
>JAGASP010000056.1 GCA_017621695.1 Clostridia bacterium | reverse complement strand
CGTCCACGTGCCTTCCCTCGGTATGCCGAGAGATATTGTCCCCGATGCGGCCGACGGAAAATACACGCCCGAGGATTTTAAGTCCAGCCAATGCTATCGTGTGGAGGTGTATGATGATCGTATCGTGCTGAGTGGCTTGGACATGGTGAACAGGAAACGGATGGCGATTGCGACGTATCAAATGGATACAAAGGTCTAACGCCTGCTCTGATGGGACAAAAATGCCCCCGACGATGCTTTTAGGCATTGTCGGGGGCATTCGACCTTAATTCAAGATCAATATTCAATGACGCGATCTTCACCTGCGCCAATGCGCGTCAGATAGATCTTACGGCTTTCTCTGTCAATTACAACGGCATCGACAGCAAATTCCGAAGCGGTGCCTTTCACACGGTCCGGGGGATTTTCATCACGAACGGCCGCATAGGCCCCAGTCGTTGTCATATTGATGCACGGAACACTTTGGAAAAAATCGTATTGCGTATCCACGTGCATATGTCCTTGGAAAACAGCGATGATCTCACCGTATGCGTTTTCATAGTTCACAGCAATACTGGTGGATTGAAAATCTTCAACACCTTTAAACGAACCGGCATACGTGGTTTGATTGCTGAAAGCATCCACGATTCCCTTGAACACGTGAAAATCTCTTGCGTCCGGGGCAAAATGAGTAATGATAACTGCGCCGTATTCGGGGGGCATATCAAGCGCTTCCTCCGCAAACCATTTCAGCTGCTGCGGACCAAAAATGGGCGTATGGCCGAAGCTGTGTTCAATATTCGGGACAAAGCCGTCCTCGTCTCCCTCCCACTGCGACCAGAAGGAATTCAGAAGAATAAACCGTGTTTTGCTTGTCGGATCATCCATATAAAAGTACGTTCCGTCGGAATTGAATTTTTTGTTTTGATTCGATTCCCGTTGCCAATCAAAAAATACGGCGCTTCTCTCTTCATTATTCAATTGATAGCGGTAATACACCGTTTCTCCGATATAGTCACACGACCCGGTTTCTCCGTCATGATTTCCTACGGTGAGCAATATATTTTGATGTGGAATTGGCGAAAGATGCGCCAACACCTTTTCCATATTCTCTATGAAAATATGCGGATCCTTTTCCTCAGCCTGTGAGCAGTTATCTCCACCTGTTGTAAAAAACGGGATCCGGCATCGGCGCATCACCTCTGCACTTACTTTTCCAAGATTCTCGGTATACGTCGGTGTCGAGTCCGTAGGCACGTGTATATCGGTAGCAAACAGGAATCTGGTTACATTTGATGCGTTGTATATGTCAAGATTATTTATCGTATCCACACTATTTCGGATCTCTTGGTACCAATCTTCAGAAAGATACTTTTCTGTTTTTACCCAAGCGGAAGTGTCGTAATTCGGGATCAATTCTTCATTGATGCTGATGATTTGGTTTTCCCCGAACCCATAAAGTGAAAAGCGAACATATGAGATCAGCTCGGATTTTTCTTTCTCGTTTAATTTTATCGCATATATGTATCCGTCCTCTTTGGTTTCAAGCACTTCAAAAACCGAGTCTGTCGCCTCTCGAAGAGATACGGACGAAACGACTTTTTTCTCTGCGTCGTAAAACACGGTATGCATGACATGAGCCTCTTTATAGCTCGGATCAAAGCATTTTTCACTGAAATAAACCGTGTCACCGACAGAGATGGGAATAAAGCCCGTCACAAAGCAATCCGGCATTTCGGTTATTTCAAGCACACCCCGGATTCTCGCATTGTCCTGATAACCGCAACCATGAAAGATCTCTCCACTTTCATCAGTAGATAATGCAAGCTGATTCACCGCAGAATAGCTCGGAATCGGCTGATAGCGGTATATATGGCCGTCAGGAAGAACATACTGCTTTTCGGTATCCGTACACTCCGAAATGTTATCCACAAATTCCGGGAGATCGGGAATCGTGTAATCCAGCGGAACAGGTTCCTCGTATTGGTGCTTTTGCGTAATTTCAGGAGGATATGTTTCTTCGGGCAATTGTTCATGAGAACCGCTCTGCGGCGTTGTTTGTACCACATACACGGTCTTTTCGCCGCAAGAAGTCAGAATGACAGCGAGCAGCAACAGAAAAATCAGAGCAACGCTCCGTATGTTTTGAAGGATTTTCATAGTATTCTCACATTTAATATTTCGCGATTTTTGGGGATTGGCGTTTGATGCAGGATAGATCAATATACCTTCTCGATCACGCCGTAATTTTTCTTCTTATTGGTATCATCGCCGACGTGGTACATACCCTCGACGGTGAAGTCATCCCAAGGGTGCTGTCTCTTGCGCAAGAGGATCTGGAAGGCACGGAGCACGCTGCCCTGACTGAGCAGGAGCACCTTTTTGCCGACGCAGTACTCGTTGATATAGTCGATCACGTCGGAGGCGTTGGCGATCACGGTGCCCCAAGAGGTTCCCTCGGGGGTTCTGGCAAACATATTGTTCTCCAGCTCGCGGGCGATGAAGGTATCCGTATGTACCAGCTCTTCGAAGGATTTGTATTCCCAGCCGGTGTTGTCGATGCCGTGGAGGAACTGGACGCGGACAGCCTCAAACTTCTGGGGTCTTGACATGATGATCTTCTTGGTGTTGACAACTCTGGCAATGGGGCCGTACAAGGCGATGTCAAAGTCATAGTCATCCAGCGCCTCTGCCTGCTGTTTGGTGATCTCAATGCCGGCTTCGGTGAATCCGCAGTTGTTCGAGGTGTCGCTCATGAACTCGTGCTTGGCCACAGCCTCGGTCTCGGCGTGGCGGATGAGGTGGATGGAGGCGCACTTGACTTCGGGAATGGTGGTGCCTTCGATGTAGTCGATCTTTCCGGTCTCTTGATCGGTGGCAATGCCCCACTTGAGAAGGGTCTTGGTAATTCTTTCACGCTCGGTCACGGGGATGGTGCTGATATCAAACATGGATTTGTTTCCTTTCTTTTCGGGTGTGAATCGGATTTTTTTACTTTTTCTGCATCAAGCGGATAACCTTGTCGGTCAGGCCATTTTCGATGATATAGTTATAAACGGCATTGGGAACCATGTCCTTCCAGTCCACGTTGTCCACGATCTTCTGGCGGATCTCGGTGCTACACATGGCCTTTTCACGCTTATCGAACAGAACATGGGTGCCGTAGCCCAGCTCGCCCAGGCGGTGGAGCTTTTCATAGCCCCAATCGTCGTAGATGGTAAAGAAGGAGGTAGCGCTCAGGGGGACGTAGTTATAGAGGATCTCGGGGCGCTCGATGGGATAAGGGGTGATCTCGAAGTCCTCACGGGGAATGCCTGCCTCCAGGAGTGCCAGCTTGACCATGTTAAATCTTTCGTAGTATGTAAAGGGGTTGGACGCCGCCTCGCTTCTGTGGGGATCGATCTCCTCGCGGATGAGGGTGGCGTTTTCGGGGGATGTAATACCCACGATGAGCTTTTTGCACTCCGCTTTGGCCAGCAGGGCGTACTGCAGGTGGTCGTTGTGGAAGAGCTGGAATCTTCCGTGGATAAAGCCTAATTCTACCATAGGTTTTATGCTCCTTTATTTTGTGATTTAAAAATATGCTTTTTTGATGATCTGCTTTCTGAGATAAGACACGCAGGATCCGGCAACGCCGTTTTCAAAACGGACGTCGAAGACCGTTTCGATGTTTTTTTGGTACTGTGTGTCGTCGCAGAGGAAATAGCTGCATCCCTCCTGCAGGGAGATGAGATTGAGCATCCAAGCGCCGCTGCCGCCGAGCCATACGCGGATATCGGGGAGATGGGCAAGGATACCGTGTGCGTCCCAGACGCAGAGTTGGGCGATCTTGGGTGGGAGAACTGTGGTATCGCGCAGAGTCTTGAGATCCCCTAACAAGGCGTTTTTGAGATCGGCCTCGACGCTTTTCTGAACCTCCGAAAAATACAAGGCACGGAATTCCGAACCGACACCCGCGGTACGGCACAGCTCGTTAAACGCTTCCCTGTCCTCTTCCGTGGTGTTGGAGGAGGTAAGATTCAGGGTGTTATCCAGGATAGCGGCGACAAGGAGGCGGGCTGTAGCGGGGGACATTTGCTGTTGCAGTCCTTCCCTTTTCCACTCGCGGTAAATGAGGGTCGCCGCCGCGCCGATGAACTCAATGTGTGCGCCGTTTCCGATGCGGCTTGCCCAATACTCCTCAAAGCCGACGTGGTGGTCATAGATCGCCACGACACGGTCAAGCGGGACAGAGTCCTTGATGTAGTCGGGGTCAGAGACATCGACGATGATGTAGCTTGCCTCTTGTTCTCGGAAATCCAACGGCAGGATGTGGAGAAGACGGCTGTCGTCGGCAAGTGAGGAAGTGACACTGTAGTTCGCGGTTGCCGTCGAATACGCGATGGCGGACTCTCCCTTCAGTCGCAAAAGCTCGGCCAAGGCCACGGCGCACGCGTAGGCATCGATGTCCAGATAGGTCGAACCGGCGGTGATGAGGATGGGCGGTTTGATTTGATTATGTTTCATATGCATTTGAAGGTATCTTTCTTTCATGTCATTTCCGCTTCAGAACAGTACGCAACAGATCGATCAGAACCCCGGGATGCAGGCTTTTAATCATCAAACGGTTGTTACGGCGGATGGGCTTGAAGATGAAGCCGATGATCACGTTGGTGAAGAATTGTGTGGCGAGAGAGGCAACGGCCGCGCCGACGCCGCCCCACAGGGGAATCAATGCCAGATTCAGAAGAATATTGGCAACAGCCCCTGTAACGTTGATGGCCAGGAGATATTTTTGTTTGCCCTCGGCAAGGATCCAGACATTACGCACAGAGCCGTAATAGGAGAACGTAACGTACCAGACCGCAACGCAGAGGATGGATGCCGTCGGGCTGTATGCCTCACCGTACAAAAGCAGTACAAGAGGCTTGGCCAGCAGGGTCATCACGACACTCTGCGCCAGAGAAATACAGGTAATGATGCTGTAGAGCTGCGTGACTTTCTTTTCATAGGATTCTGTGTTTTTTTGTTTGGCTTCCAGGATGATAGGTCTTGCGGAATCAATGACCGCAGAAAACACAAAGCCGCTGATACCGATACAGGTAATGGCTGCCGAATAGAAGCCCGTTTCGGCTTCTCCCATCATGAGCTTGATCATGATGCGGTCGGTATGCTGAAAGATCATCACCATCAGGCTGGGAATGATATAATACTTACTGCGGGAGAGCATTTCCCTTCCGAGTCGCCATGATATCGAAAGCCGCTGATTCCCAAGCTTGACGTATATCACCATGAGGATCACGGAAACCAATAGGCATTCCAAAACGTGGGAGAGAGCAAACCAAAGCACACTCTTCTGTGATACAAGCAGGTAAATCTTGTAAATCGCTACAAGAACGTACGCGACCAGCATCGCAATGGACGGATATTTGGACAGAAGCCTGGACTGAAACCAGTACTGGGTCATTTCTGTCGCCTGGAACAAAAGTGTTAAGCTATACAGCGCGCATACGATCAGGGTTTCTGTCTCCCCTGCGTTCACAAAAGCGACGAAAGCAATAGAGCCCGCCATGCTTATTACGGCGGAAAAAATATTGATCACGAGAGCTGTGCCCAGGATTTTTCCTTCCCGTTCGGGGTTTTGAACAAATTCCTTGACAAGTGTCTGGTTCAAGCCCAGCTGCATGATGGGGAGGGCAAAGGCCACGACGGATGATACGTAGCTGATCACACCGTAATTGGATGGCCCCAGATAGCGAGCCGTGATCATGCCGATAACCAGACTGATGAGAGATTGCATCACACGACAAACAATGATCCATGATGCATTTTTGAGGGCGCTGTTTTTTAGCATGAGATCTCCTTAAAATACCGTGCGCTTGGCTTCATTTTCCGAGCCTGAATTTGCGCCGTACAATTTGCCCGTTGTCTGCTCGGTATTCTCAACGATAATACTTGATGCGGACGGCTTTCTTATACAAGGGATACAGTCCGCATACGACCATTCTCCCCAGCATTTTGAGGTGGCCGTTGACGGGATGGTGATACTTGTGTAGCCTACGCACCGTTTTTATACACTGCTTTTGCAGTTTCCGATACTTTTTATCCGAGGTTCTGCAAAGCACCTGCAGGAGCTGCAAATTCGTCCGCACCTCCATGTCATATGCCTGCTTGATATACTGCGAATAGTGCTTGGAAATGATCTCTTTTTTCTTTTCACAGAAATAGAGCATCGACAGATATTTATCGGAAAAATTCTCTCGGGAGCCTGAGCCTTCGCGGGTATTATACTGATATATATACACGTCGTGCTGCACCAAAATAGGCTTTTTTATATAACATTGAAACAGGAAAAAACCATCCTCATGAATGTTTTTTCCTTCTTCAAAACGAACATCTTGCAAAAAGGAGGCCTTAAAGAGCTTCGCGCAGGCGGAATAGGTATTGCGATCCCCCGCCAAGGAAAGAAGCATCGGTTCCTCGTCACGGAAGATCGTCGGTGCATCGGTTTCGGAGGAATTCTGTGCTGCTTGGCCGCTTTGCCCTGTTTTTTTGCTTGCAGACACAACATCAGCTTGATAATCCACCGCATCTCTGAGGAGAAACTCAATTGCTTGGGGATAGAGCTCGTCATCACTGTCTACGAAGGTGATGAATTCCCCCGTCGCCGCATCCATACCCGTATTCCTTGCTCCCGAAACACCCTTGTTTTTCTGATGGATCACTTTGATACGTGCATCCTTTTCAGCGTATGCGTCACAGATGGCGGGGCAGTTATCCGGGGACTGATCGTCCACCAGAATGATCTCCAGGTGGGGATAGGTCTGCTTTTGTAAGGATTCAATGCAAGTGGGAAGGTAATTTTCCGTGCCGTATACAGGGACGATAATACTTACCAATGCATGATTTTCATTCATTTTTTCATTCTCACAATTTTCAAATTCTCGATCAAATCAGCCACGTTTCCGTGTTGCCCACCGCGCGCCGCGTGGAGGCTTTGATTCTGCGCGGTTCCCCCGCCAAAGCGGGGTGCATGAACAAATCTTCTGCTAAGAAGGGGCTTATGAAAGGATCATTTTGCCATCGGAATCAAAATGATAGTAGCCTGCGGAAAGAGAAGTTCCGGCTACAAAACGATCGTTCAAATACAAAACACCGTTCCTTGCCACCTTGTCGCCGTCGTTGATGAAATAGAAGTCACCGTCGTATTCCACCAGCTTGTAGCGGGTCTGTTTTACGTCGTTGATATACAGGTAACCGTCCATCACGCCGTTCTTTTGGGTGCTCGCATCGGGAAGCACCATCTTACCTTCGGCGTCGAATTGGTAGTAGCCCACGGGGATGGGGGTTCCGTCGGCGAAGGTCATTCCCTTCACGAAGGTGGCGCTGAGGTACAGGCGGGTGCTCACGGCCACTTTGTCGCCGTCGTTGATGAAATAGAAGTCACCGTCGTACGCCACCAGCTTATAGCGGGTCTGTTTCACGTCGTTGATATAGAGGTAACCGTCGATCACGCCGTTCTTTTTGGTGCTCAAGTCGGGAAGCACCATCTTACCCTCGGCATCGAATTGGTAGTAGCCCACGGGGATGGGGGTTCCGTCGGCGAAGGTCATTCCCTTCACGAAGGTGGCGCTGAGGTACAGGCGGGTG
>JAGASP010000055.1 GCA_017621695.1 Clostridia bacterium | reverse complement strand
ATTTAGATCTTTAGGAAGTTTTCGGGCGGATATGGAATCCGCCCCTACAGAACGACAATAACCCTCGCAAATTATTTTTAGCGGTTAGTCATTTTATGCCGTAGGGGCGACCCTGTGTGGTCGCCCGCCGTCCCAAGATCGGCAAAACCCTTTTGGATCAACAAGCTTTTTGACGGGAGGCCACATAGGGCCTCCCCTACGGCTAAGTTGGTCATAAGCCCGTAAACAACAATTTACCGCCATACTCCCCATCGGGTGATAGCCCCTCACTTGGGATAGTGTCACGCGAGCGTTGGCCGGCGGCACTGCCGCCTAAACAACAATTTACCTCTATACTCCCCATCGGGTGATGCAGGAAACACGCCTATTAAAACACGAGCTGCACCATCACCATATAACACACCGTCCCTGTGATAATGCTCACAAGGGTATTCCGCTTCCAAACATAGAGAGCACCCACCACGAGGCAGGACACAAGAGGCGGTACCCATCCCGAAAAGCTTGTGACGGTGGTTCCTTTGAGGCAATAAACCACCAGCATACCCATAATGGCATATGGAAGGAGCCCGCCCAGCTTTTCAATCAGTTTGGGTGTTTTTTTGTTTCCTCGAAAGATCAAAAAGGGGAAAAAGCGAAGGGCTGCTGTCACCAGAGCGATCACAGCGACCATTCCCCAAAGATAAAGATCATGCATGCTGCTTTCCCTCCTTCATCAGACAAAGAATGAGGGCAATGATCAGCATGGTCGGGATGAGGAAGCGATCAGCGCCGAAGATCAGAAGGCAAAGCACCGAAACCACCACACCGATGATCGCAGGTGCGTATTTACGGGCGGTCAGCCATTGATCTAAAAACACCGTAACGAACAAAGCCGTCAAAGCAAAGTCGATCCCTTCGCTGTTGAATTTGACAAGTGTACCTACCACAGCACCGATCAAAGAGCCAGCGACCCAATAAAAATGGTCAAAGAGCGAGACGAGAAGAAAATAATCATTCTTTTTTTCCGGCGGGACTCCGAGGTTGTCTCGGCATACGAGAGAATACGTTTCATCGGTAAGGGAAAAGATCAAGTAGGGCTTGCGAGCGCCTGTGTTTTTATACTTGTCCAGCATGGAAACACCGTAAAACAGGTGTCTTGCATTGACCATTAAGGTGGTAAGCGCAGCCGTCAGCAAGGACGCTCCGCCCGTCAGCAGTCCGACAGCCACATACTGCATAGAGCCCGCATAGATCAAAAGGCTCATTGCCGTGGTCAACAGGATACCAAAACCGCTCGCCTTCATGATGATCCCAAAGCCAAAGCCCAATACAAGATAGCCTGTCATGACGGGAAGCGTGTCCGTCAATGCGAGTCTGACTGTTTTTTTCATATGTTCTCCCGCACGTTATACGCTTTTGATGATTTCCTTAAAATAATCCGTGGTTTCGGGCATCGGAGGCTCCAGCAATGCATCAAACAACGCGTCTCCGATATAGGATCTTGCCCAAGAAACCCATTCTGCTTCTTTGTCGGTCTCCATATCACGGATGGCAAAGCAGATTTTTTTATAGTCGCCGGGGTTGATGAATAAATGATGCTCGTCAGCATAGCCGTTTTCATAGCGTAGGCCAAGATGGAGGCCGCTTTCATCGTTCAACGGCATATCGGCATATCGATTGATGATAAATTGATCGATGCTTGGGCATTGCTTCATTTTCTGATACAGGAGAACAAAAGCGGCGGCGCCTTTGTTTTCTGTTTCGGGATCGTCATCACGGGTATGGAAGCCCTGCTCATCAAAGACCACACGACGGGATGTTCCCCTGTATTGCATCTCAGAAAGATCCGAAATTGCCTGCCACATCTCCAAATTTTTCATGGTGATGCGGGGGCTGTCAAAGGAAAATTCAGCGCTGATATCGTTGTAAAAATCAGGGCGGGACAAATCCTCGGGATATGGATGTGCCGAGACCCCCCAATCAAAATCTCCGTCTCGGCGGCAATACGCTGCAAGATACGCGACACACTCCTTGGCAGGATAATAGCGCAGCTCGTCGGGCTTATATCGCATGGCGAAATGGTGATCGAAGGATATGTGGGCGCGGAATTTAGCGTTGTATTTTTTTCCGATCAAATGGGCGATGCGGATCTGCGAGGTATATTCCTCCATATACTCGCGACAAGTCATGGCACCGCAATTGTGCCACGTTGCTTGTGCGTTGATCTCATTCCCCACGTCCATGATCCAAGTGCAGAACAGAGGACTGCGAGGATCTGCATATCTGGCGCATAGGAAATCCACACACGCGCAATACATATCAAGGCCTTCCTCTGTACGGAGATTGAAGGCGCTCATCTGCTCGTTGAAGCCCGTGTCCTCGTAATCCGGGTGACCGATGACCTGACGAAGCGCATCGTCAGAGCCGCGAAGGCGGTAACTGAAACGGTTGATCAGGCGCAGAAGGCAAGGAATATTTCGCTTGATGCAGGGCTGCATCAGGCGATCATAGAGATCCATCGTCTCACGGTCAAAATAATAGGTTTTCCCGTTCCATATATGCTGTATGGCGTCTTCGGCGGGCGTTACCGTCTGGATCCACGTGCTGTTGACCTCGGTCATCATGCAACCAAAGCCAAGATAGTCCATATCCTCCTCGGTGGACGTGACCCACGTACCAACGGGACGGGTCATCGCAGGCTCCGGGCGATCGGCCAACGAAAAGTCCTTGGAAAAATCTGTGACATATTTGACACCCGGCAGCACCTCTCGGTGAGCCGACACTTCAAAACGGCAGATCAAAAGATCAAATCCGTTTGCAAAACGCGGAAAAGTCAGGGTATTCCCTGCTCCGCTGACCGTGGCTACGACACGACCGTGATAGATGGCATTCGTGCTGCTTCCACATACGAGAGGAATGCGGGCAACAGCAGTCAGGGGCTCGGCGCATACTTTGGATAAGATGAGGGTGATGCTATCTTGACAAGCAACAATTCGATCAACTTTCATAGCATCTCCAGAATTTCAGCCGCGTTGGTATCGGGCTTGACCTTGGGCATAATGCGCTCAATGATGCCGTTTTCATCTATGACAAACGTGGTGCGCACCACACCAAAGCTCAGCTTTCCGTAGAGCTTCTTCTCCTGCCACACGCCGTAGGCTTGAATGGCAACGAGCTCCGGATCAGAAAGCAGAACAAAAGGAAGTCCATATTTTTCAGCAAATTTGACGTGGGATGACACGCTGTCCTTGCTGATACCGATCACTTCTACGTTTTTATTCCGAAACGCCTCATATGCGCCGGCAAAAGCGCAGGCCTGTCGGGTACAGCCAGGTGTATTGTCACGGGGATAGAAGTATAAAACGACCTTTTTTCCGCGGTAATCCGAGAGAGTAACAGGATTGCCGTTTTGATCGCTAAGGGTAAAGTCCGGGGCTTTCATACCAACCGTAAGCATAGGAATACTCCTTTCAGGGCAAGATATTTTCAGGAATTCTTTTCTTCGGACGTATGGGAAAGAATCGCAGGCATCAGGTCGCCTCCACCAAAGGAATGCCACGCCACAACACGGTCCTCCTCGGGTATGAACAAAAGCATCTGGCCAAACGCGCCGCCTTTTCCGTAGGCACGTCCTGCAATATGGTGGAATTCGTAGGCGCGGGACTTGACGATCTCTACCCAATCCTCGGAGATCAGGCGCTTACCTTGATAGACGCCTCTGCGAAGATACAGCTCGCCGAGCTTTGCCATGTCCTCGGTATAGACGTACAGTCCCGTAGCGCCCATGGGATAGCCCTTGGGGCAACGGCTCCATGCCATTTCCTTGAATCCTAGGGGATAGAACAGACGTTCCCAAAGGAAATCATCCATGCGGCGTCCGATCTTTTTGCTGACAACACGGGAGAGCAGATAAAATGCGGCGTCGCTGTAATCATAGCCTTCACCGGGACGATAGTTCAGGCGAGTACGGAAGAGATACTGTAAGTAATCGTCTCCGAAGGTGGTGGCATCGATGGCATCAATGTCAAGATAACCGCAAGGAAAACCGCAGGTATGCGTCAGAAGATGGTGGACCGTCATGTACTGCCAGTTTTCATCCATGTCAGCGGGAAGCTCGTCATGAAAGATCTCCACGATCTTCTCGTCGGTATCCAGAAGCCCGTCATCCCACAGCATACCGATGGCGGTGGTGGTAAACGCTTTGGCAACAGAATAGCTGTTCTGGCAGGCGTTGGCCTGATGCAGGGTCACAGTTTCCGAAACACCGTGACAGATCTCTGTAATTTTGTAAAAGCTTCCACCCACGCGGCGCGCGGTATCAGCCATGGCATTCAAAAATTCACTCATGGTAGAATCCTTTCGCAATGAAAATTTTGTCACTCTTATTATAACACAGCTCTGTGTTTTTTTCAACAGATAGCGCAAAAAAATCAGCCTTTTGTACAGTACGCATACCGCGAAAGCATGTTCATTTTCAATTCACAAACATTTCGGATGCAGGTCATTTTTGTTTTTCTGTAATCAATTGACAGCATTTGGGGTTTTTGTTATAATATATGGGATATTTTATCATTTTAAAGAAAGGTCGTGTCAATCTTGAATTTTTTATCCGAATTTTTAGCTCTCCTCGAGGGTTTGATCCCCAAGGGATTTGATCCTCGTCAGCTCGCCATGTGGCTGATCGGCGGCATTCTCATTTTCCTTGCCATCAAAAAGGAAATGGAGCCCACCCTGCTTCTCCCCATCGGCTTTGGCGCGATTCTCGTCAACCTTCCCGTCATCGGTGATCTTCCCGCCCTGCAAGAGCTTTACGAGGCAGGTATTGCCACCGAGCTCTTCCCCCTCATTCTGTTCATCGGCATCGGTGCCATGATCGATTTCGGCCCTCTGCTTTCCAACCCCAAGCTCATGATCTTCGGTGCGGCGGCGCAGTTCGGTATCTTCTTTACCCTGTGCATGGCCTCCATGTTCTTTGATCTCAAGGATGCCGCTTCCATCGCCATCATCGGTGCGGCTGACGGCCCTACGGCTATTGTCGTAGCGGACAAGCTGAAGTCTCAGTATATGTCGGCCATCATGGTCGCCGCTTATTCCTACATGGCGCTGGTCCCTCTGATCCAGCCCCCTGTGATCAAGCTTTTGACCACCAAGAAGGAGCGCCTGATCCGTATGCCTTATCAGCAGAAGGACGTGACCAAGACCACCCGTATCCTGTTCCCCATCGTCATCACGGTGATTGCGGGTATTGCCGCTCCCTCTTCGGTAGAGCTGGTCGGCTTCCTCATGTTCGGTAACCTGATCCGTGAGTGCGGTGTGCTGGATTCTCTTTCCGAGACCGCGCAGAAGGTACTCGCCAACCTCGTCACCATCTTTTTGGGTATCTCCATCGCCACCACCATGCGTTATGATCAGTTCCTCAAGTGGCAGACCCTGCTCATCCTCGGTCTGGGTCTCGTGGCCTTCATCGTGGACACCGCAGGCGGTGTACTGTTCGCCAAGCTTCTCAACGTGTTCCTGCCCAAGGACAAGAAGATCAATCCCATGATCGGTGCGGCAGGCATTTCCGCATTTCCCATGTCGGGTCGTATCGTGCACAAGATGGGACTCAAGGAAGATCCTCAGAACTTCCTGCTCATGCACTCCATCGGTGTTAACGTATCAGGACAGATCGCGTCGGTCATTGCGGGCGGTCTGATCCTCAGCTTCTTCGGTTGATAAGGAGGGATGATCATGAAGAACAAGATTTGTAAAGTATTTGCTCTCTCCCTTGCCCTTTTGATGCTTCTTTCCCTGCTCTCTCTTACTGTCGCTGCCGAGGGCGAAACGCCTGTTGAATCCCAGACCACGGTGGAAACAGATGCTGAAACTGCAGATCTGACAGAAACGGCGACTGTTACCGATACGGAAACAGAGGACGCTGCCGAGGCTGTTACCAATACCGGGACAGAGGAACCTACCGAGGCTGTTACCGATGGCGAGGCCGAGGATGGCATAAATATCAACTTCCAGCCCGAACAGTTTGTCATTAATTTAAAGTATATGGCTGCCGGCATGGTGGGTATCTTCCTTGTGATCGGTGTCATCATTCTGACCATCGTTCTTCTTGGCAAGCTGACTGCTCCCAAAAACAAGGACGAAGAATAAAACATCAAAAAGAGCGTGTTCCTTGAAACACGCTCTTGTTTTATAATTTCATCAAACGGCGGCGGCCGTCTCCTTTTCTTCTTCCTTGACCGCTGCAAGTCTGGGCGCCTTAACGGTATATTCCAGTACGTTCAAAACGGTTTCACCGTCGATCTGCAAAGCCGTGGGGCGGTCAAATTTGACGTGGATATCATAGCCTTGGAAAATGTCCACCATTTCGGTATGTTCTATGTGCTTACCCTCAAAAATAGACGGGAACACCATCAGGGTTTTGATCTTACTGCGACAGCGCATGACCATCAGAGACACCGATCCGTCGGATGCACAGCGATCCTGTAAGGGAGCAATTTTCATGCCGCCTCCGATATATCTTCCCTTCATGGTAGGGCTCAGCCACACTTTTTGATAGCCTTTGCTGATTCCGTCAATAGAAATTTCCGCATTGGTACGATGATATCCGTAGATCAAGCCTTTGATCGCAATGGCGGTATAATTGACGGGCTTATTTGATTTTTCGCGAATCTTGTCCCCTATTTCACAGCAATAACCGTCGATACCGTAGCCGATGCCGTTCAAAAAATATTTTCCCAAGCCATTGACATAAACCACGGGAAGGTTTATAATATAATCATTCAAACGGAAGGGTGCATCACCGTGCTTAACCCCGATGTCATTCAAAAAATCGTTGCCCGTTCCCGTCGCAAAATAAAGGATCTCACGTCCGGGATCCTTGCCGCCGATATCGTTGACGAAATGATTGATGGTTCCGTCACCGCCGGCCAGGATGATCCCCATATCCTCGGGAACGGATGCCAGAAAATCGGGAATGTCTTCCAGCTTTGTAACGTCGGTATATGCGAATGTTGCCTCCGGCCAGATCTTTTCCAGCTGATGAACCTCGGCTTCTCCGCGACCGTTGCCGGATTTCGGATTGTAGAGCACATGATATGCGTTCATGATACAAATTCCTCCGTCTTTCGACATAATATATGCTTATTATAGCAGATATTATGTTGTCATGTCAAGAGGTTGTGAGGATTTGTTTTTAACAACTTCAAAAAGAGGATTTTTCCATGGAACCAATATTCAAGTTTTTTTTAGCACTCATCAAATACGATTTGTTTGATGTACCCCTGTCAGAGTCTGATATGCTACCTTTGAGCGAGGAAAATCTGGAGCAGCTGTATCATCTCGCCGCCAAGCACGATCTGGCACATCTGGCGGGAGATGCGCTGTATAAAAACAAGTTGCTTCCCAAGGACAGTTCTGCGGCAGAAAAGTTCCAAAAGGCACAGATAACGGCGCTGTATCGCTATACCCGGATGGAGCATGAACGTGCAAGGATCTATCAAGTCTTAGAAAGCGCCCGGATTCCCTTCGTACCGCTCAAAGGCCTTGTGATCCGTTCGCTATATCCTCAACCCTATTTGCGGACAAGCTGTGATTTGGATATTCTCATTCACCGCGAAGACCTTTCCCAAGCCACTGCACTTTTGGAAAGCCATCTGAATTACACGTCCGAAGAGCTTTCGGATCTGCACGACATTTCCCTGTTCTCCCCAGGTGGCATACATCTGGAGCTTCACTATTCCCTTGACAGCCCCTATGATTTTTTAAACGTTACATTGGCTAAAGTCTGGGATTACTGTACGCCTGTTTCGGAGGGTTCTTCTGAACACCGTCAAAGCCCTGAATTTTTTATGCTTTACCAAGTGACACACATGGTCTCGCATTTTTTGGACGGCGGTTGTGGTATCCGTCCGCTGGCCGATCTTGCTCTGCTTCAACGCAGATTTTCCTATGATGAATCAGCCTTGATCGCGCTGTGTGCGTCGTGTGGCTCAGCCGTTTTTTACGGTCAAGCCAAGCATTTGGCCAACGTATGGTTCGGAGAGGAAACACATAATCAGACAACGCAGGAAATGGAGCGCTTCATTCTCGGCGGTGGCGTATACGGATCAAAGAAAAATAACATGGAAATACGGCAACAAAAACACAAAAGCAATGCAGGGTATATCCTGAGCCGAATTTTTATGCCTTATCAGCAGTTAAAGCATCAGTATCCGATTCTCAAAAAGCATAAATGGTTATTTCCCTTTATCTCCGTGCGGCGATGGTTCAATCTTCTGATCCCCAACCGCAGGAAACGGGCTTTGGGTGAGCTTTCGGCAAGTGCCGAGCATTTCGAAAATGCCCAGACCGCTATCTCACAGTTATTGACAGATTTGGAGCTTCCGTGAAATTCTTCACATATGCTCTTGAAAATCATTTCATATACTTGACAAATCGCGCCCCATATGTTAAAATATAGAGTGATTATGACAATAAGAAAGGTTGGTCACAACTATGGATAATTCTGCAAAGACCATGGACAAGATCGTCGCCCTTTGTAAGAACCGCGGCTTCATCTATCCCGGCTCTGAGATCTACGGCGGTCTCGCAAACTCCTGGGACTACGGCCCCTTGGGTGTGGAATTCAAAAATAACGTCAAAAAAGCATGGTGGAAAAAGTTCGTTCAGGAATGCAAGTACAACGTAGGTCTGGACTCCGCCATTATCATGAACCCCCAGACCTGGGTCGCATCGGGTCATTTGGGCGGCTTCTCGGATCCTCTTATGGACTGTAAGGTCTGCCGCTCCCGTCACAGAGCGGACAAGCTCATTGAGGACTACGCATTCCAGAACGGTCTTGAGGACAATCCTGCCGGATGGTCCGACGACGAAATGATGGCTTATATCAAGGAAAAGCACATCGTATGCCCCGATTGCGGCAGCGGTGACTTTACCTCCATCCGTAAGTTCAATCTGATGTTCAAGACCTTCATCGGTGTCACCGAGGAATCCTCCAACACCGTGTATCTCCGTCCTGAGACCGCGCAGGGTATTTTCGTACAGTTCAAGAACGTTGCCCGTTCTACCCGCCGCAAGATGCCCTTCGGCGTTGGTCAGATCGGTAAGTCCTTCCGTAACGAGATCACCCCCGGTAACTTTGTGTTCCGTACCCGTGAGTTCGAGCAGATGGAGCTGGAGTTCTTCTGCAAGCCCGGCACCGATCTTGAGTGGTTCCAGTACTGGAGAGGTTTTTGCGAAGAGTGGCTCTACAACCTGGGTATGCGCAAGGAGAACCTTCGTCTGCGCGACCACAGCCCCGAGGAGCTTTGCTTCTACTCCAAGGGTACCACCGATATTGAGTTCCTGTTCCCCTTCGGATGGGGCGAGCTTTGGGGCATCGCTGACCGTACCGACTACGACCTGACCCAGCATCAGACCGTTTCGGGCGAATCCATGGAGTTCTTCGATGCTGAGACCAACGAAAAGTATATTCCCTACGTCATCGAGCCCTCTCTGGGTGCTGACCGTGTGGCACTGGCCTTCCTGTGCGACGCTTATGATGAGGAAATCGTTGATCCCGAGAAGAACGACGTACGTGTGGTGCTTCACCTGCATCCTGCACTGGCACCCGTTAAGGCCGCTGTTCTGCCTCTGTCCAAGAAGCTCTCCGACAAGGCAGGTGAGGTCTTTGATGAGCTTTCCAAATATTTCAATATGGAATTTGATGAGACCGGTTCTATCGGTAAGCGCTACCGCCGTCAGGATGAAATCGGCACGCCCCTGTGTATCACCTACGACTTTGAGTCCGAGACCGACGGTTGCGTGACCGTCCGCGACCGCGATACCATGGAGCAGGTCAGACTTCCCATTTCCGAGCTCAAAGCTTATATCGAAAACTATATCGCTTTCTAAGAAAAACATTAAATGGGTCGTTGTTCGTTCGTACAACGACCCTTTTTTACGGAGGCACGACATACATGAATCGTCAAAATCAAGAAACCGATCTTATCCAAGATTCCAATGAGGCAAAGCAAGAATCGAGCAAAGCAAACCACGCGGGCCACAGAGCACGCATGAGAAAGCGCTTTTTGACTTCAGGTCTGGAGGGCTTTGCTTCCCATGAGGTGCTGGAATTTCTTTTGTTTTATCCCAATCAAAGGCGCAACACCAATGATATCGCCCATCAGTTGATCAGCAGATTCGGCTCTCTGCCTGCCGTCCTGGAAGCATCCTATGAGGAGCTCAAGCAAGTACAGGGAGTGAATGATGTCACGGCCTCTTACATTACGTTTCTGCCCGCACTTTTTCGCCGTTACGTTCAGGAAAAAGAGGTGCTTCCCGAAGCATTTGACACGCTGAGCAAGTTGAGTCGTTTTTGTCGCTCTCTTTTCATTGGTGTGAAGGTAGAAGAGGCTTACGTTTTACTGTTTGACAATGCGATGCATCTTTTGGAGTTTCAGCTTCTGTCCAGCGGTACGGTCAACGGTGTACCGATCCTGACAAGAAAAATTGCCGAATTGGCTTTGGAAAAGCACGCAGCTTGCGTGGTGATCACGCACAACCATCCTGACGGCTTACCGCTTCCCTCGGATGAAGATATCCTCACGACGCAACGCATATCTGCGGCATTGGAGCTCTTCCAGATCCCGCTGCTGGAGCACATTCTGGTGACAGACACAACGGTAACTCCACTGATTTACCGACATTGTGAAAGCAAACGCTGTTTGTCTTCCAAATCATTCTTAAGCGCAGATTTTTTGCATCAGTTTTATGATGAGTTCAATCCCAAATTCAATCCTTAGGCTTACCTTTGCTCAAAATTGCGGCCAAAAAACCGAAGATCAATGCGGCGGCCGTACCTCCGGCGGCTGCGGTCAATTCTCCCGTCAGCGCGCCTAAAAGTCCTGATTCGTCTACCGCCTTTTTAACACCGCGAGCGATACTGTAGCCAAATCCCGTCAGGGGCACGGTAGCACCTGCACCCGCGAAATCCACCAGCGGCTGATAGATCCCCACAGCCCCCAAAAACACGCCGATCACGACGTAGGCCACAAGGATACGAGCGGGTGTCAGTTTTGTTTTATCGATGAGGATCTGAGCAATGACGCAAAGTGCGCCGCCGATAAGGAAGGCATAGAGGTATGGGAGGATGGATTGGATATTCATAGGAGGATCCTTTCTATGGTTGACGTTATGATGTGGGGTAAATTGTTGTTTATGGGCTTATGACCAACTTAGCCGTAGGGGAGGCCCTATGTGGCCTCCCGTCAAAAAGATTGTTGATCCAAAAGGGTTTTGCCGATCTTGGGACGGCGGGCGACCACACAGGGTCGCCCCTACGGGTT
>JAGASP010000054.1 GCA_017621695.1 Clostridia bacterium | reverse complement strand
GTCCCGCCACAGATCAAGCGTGAGCCGTAGGCTAAAGCCTACGGCTCTTTTTGCTCTCAGCGGCGGGCGAGAAGTTGCGTTCGAGCTGCAAGGTGAAGAGAGGGAAAAGAATCGTCAAAGTGCAGCTCGTTGCCGAAGCGAAGCAAAGCGGAGCTCGGCGGAGTTCAGAGTCCCGCCACAGATCAAGCGTGAGCCGTAGGCTAAAGCCTACGGCTCTTTTTGCTCTCAGCGGCGGGCGAGAAGTTGCGTTCGAGCTGCAAGGTGAAGAAAGGAAAAAGAATTGTCAAAGTGCAGCTCGTTGCCGAAGCGAAGCAAAGCGGAGCTCGGCGGAGTTCAGAGTCCCGCCACAGATCAAGCGTGAGCCGTAGGCTAAAGCCTACGGCTCTTTTTGCTCTCAGCCGCGGGCGAGAAGTTGCGTTCGTGATAAAATTGCGCAAAATTGCACAAAATTCTCCTTATCCTATTGACATATTCCGTAATTCTGCTATAATTAGAATACCAACCGCACATAAAGCGGAAATTCCTGCCGAAATTGCTCAAGGAGGCTACAAACATGAAAAAGCTATTTGCCTTTTCCCTTTGCTTGGCTGCTCTGTTGATCCTTTGCACGATCACCGCGTCCGCCGTCGTCAATAAGGACGGACACTACACCGAGGAAGCCAAGAAGATCGACGAGATCATGGCCGGTCAGGCCGGTGAAGGGGGTGTAGCGTGGGAGGTTCCCTTCCTGCACATCGCCCCTAAGCTGGACGGCACCATCGACAAGAACGAGTACATCCCCTTCGAGCTGTACGAGGACTACCTGTCCTGGCTCGCCAACTCCGGCCCGGACGGCTCTACCGAGGAGGAGTTCCTGACCTTCTATGAGAACTCTCAAGGGGACTTTGTCAAGCCCTATTGGGGCTGGGACGGTACCTACCTGTATCTGGCCTTTGAGGTCAACCTCATCAACGGCTTCGCTTGTACCCCCGAGGCCATGGGCGGCGATATGTACCTGTGGGCTTACAACTGTCTTCAGGTGGGCTTTGCTCCCGCCGACGCGACGGGCACCAACGACTATATCGAGCTGGGCTACGGCGTTCACAGCGAGACCAACGAGTCCCTGACCTTTAACTGGTTCGGCACCTATCTCCCCAAGCCCGATGAGGACTTCGTGGGCTACTATGACAAAGAGAACCAGGTGCTCCGCTACGAGATCCGCGTTCATCTTCAGACCGTTCTCGGCCTGGCCGATCGCACCGTGGAGAACGGCGACACCATGAACTACGCATGGGTTCTGTCCACCAACGGCGAGGCTGAGACCCCCAACGATTACTGGCACCTCATGTTCGGCCGCGGCATCAGCGGCCCCGGTTCCAAGGACGTCTCCAAGTTCGCCAAGGTGACCTTTGCGGGTAAGCCCGACGGACTGGATATCAAGCCTGTCGAGATCCCCGGTATGAGCGAAGAGGACAGAGATTACAAGCTCATGGAAATGATCGACTTTGCCGACGAGTCTGTAGTCAAGACCTTTGAGGGTGAGAACGTTGCCGTTGATTACGTCACCGAGGACGGGATCTCCTTCATGCGTATCACCTCCCTGACTCCCGACGGCCACGCCTATGCCGCCAGCTCCAAGTATCCCCGTAACATCGTGGGCACTCGCGGCGACTACATCGTTATCCGCTACCGCACCTCTTCCGATAAGGGTGGGGATCTGGGTCTGTCCTACCGTACAGGCGCGGTTCCCGAGTACGATTTGGATATGTGCTACTACGATTCCGTAGGCACCGACGGCGAGTGGCATACCACCGTCTTCTACATGACGGGCGAGCCCGGTTGGGACGGAAATTACTTCATCCTCAACCTGTGTCTGGTCCCCTTCTACGGTGCCGAGGACATCGCGCAGGAGACCTTCGACGTGGCCTGGATCAAGTTCTACCAGAACGATCCTACCGACTTCTTCGAGGCTGACTTCTACGTTCCTTCGGACGAGTCCGAGGACACCTCCGCCGAGACAGAGGATCCTACCGAGGATCCCACCGGGGAGCCTACCGAGGATCCCACCGAGGCACCCACTGAGGCACCCACCGAGGCTCCTACCAACGCGCTCACCGAGGCTTCTACCGATGCGCCCGCTATGTCCGAGGCATCCACCGAGGATACTGCCGAAAACAAGGGCTGCGGCTCTGTCGTGGGCTGTGGCATGACTGTCATGCTGGTAGCTATGGCCGCCTCTGTGGCGATGAAGAAGAAGGAAGAGTGATCCCAACCATACAAAGGTTTCATCGGATTTGCCAATGTACGCTGTAGATTCCGCTTTTCCGCTATAACGCTTGGCTTTGATGCTAATCGCAATCTTTCAACTAAGGTTGATTTATTGTGATCCGAAATTCCTCATGGGAGCTTATGCTCCCGTAAGGAATTTTTTGATTGTTTGGAGCGGCGTTAAGCTCCGCTAAGCGAAAGCTTGCAGGATTGTGCAGAATTTCAATGTGTTCTCCCCCTATTGACAAATTCCCCTTTTTATGCTATAATATCCGAAAATAGGATATGAAAGGTATATGCTTGCAATATGGGCAAGCGTTTCTACCAACCGCCATAAATGGTTGTCTACCGGTCGATCGACCCGTGGGCAACTTTTTTCTATCATTTTATCCCTGCCTCTCGGATATTTTGCAGAGGTGTGTGCATATCCTATAAAAATATAAACAAAGGAGAAACGCTATGAAATTGATCATCAATGGACGCTCGATGACTGCAATTCCGGGCAAGTCTCTGTTAGATATGGTTAAGGATATGGGGCTCATGACGGGAAGACTCTCGGAGGATCCCCTGGTTGCCAAAATTGCAGGAGACGTATTTACGCTCAACTATATTCCTCTGCGTCAGAAGGATTCTACCCCCGTGCGCGAGTCGAAGCGCAAGGCCATGGCCGCATCCGGCGGTGTCGTTCGCCTGCTTACCTACCGCGACCCGGCAGGCAGGGAAGCCTATGCGCGGACAGCAAGATTTGTCATGTTCTGGGCGATCAAGGAGCTTTGGCCGCAGGCGCGCGCCGTCATGAACTTTACCTTGGGCTCGGGCTTGCACGTCAAGATCACGGGGGCAGATGACTTTTCTGCCGAGGCTTTGAAAGAAAAAATGCGTGAGCTCGTCGAGCGGGATGTTCCCCTCAAGCGCCGCAGAATATCCACCGAGGAAGCCATCCGTTATTATGTGGAAAACGGCCAGGACGACAAAGCGCGCCTGCTTGCCTACCGTCCCATCCCTACCTTTGATATTTACGAGTACAAGGGCTTTGCGGACTACTACTATGGCGAAATGGCACCCTCGACGGGCTTTTTGAAGGTGTGGGATATTCTGCCCGCCGAGGACGGCATCATTTTCGTATACCCCCATCCGCAAGACCCCGACAGATTGGCCAACTACCGCCATATGCCCAATTACTATCAGGTTTACCGTGAAAGCAAGCATTGGGGAGAGCTCATGGGATGCGAGACCGTCGCTGATCTCAACGAGCTGGTGGACAACGGAAAGATCCGCGCGCTGATCCGTGTCAACGAGGCGCTGCATGAGAAAAAATACGCGCAGGTTGCGGATATGATCTGTGAGCAGGGGGCACGCGCCGTGCTTTTGGCGGGGCCCAGCTCTTCGGGGAAGACCACCTCGGCCAACCGTCTGGCGGTACAGCTTCTGGTGCATGGAAAACACCCCATCCTTATGAGCCTCGATGACTATTACCGAAACCGCGACGAGATCCTGCCCGGACCCGACGGTACGGTGGATCTGGAGCATATCAACACCATCGACACCAAGCTGTTTGGCGAGCATCTTGCCGCTCTGCTTGCTGGCGAAGAAGTGGAGATCCCCACGTTTAATTTCAAAAAAGGCAAGCGCGAATGGTGCGGACACCGCTTGCGCTTGGAGGAAAGCTCTGTCATCATTGTGGAGGGCCTGCACGCGCTCAATCCGCAGATCCTTCCCGAAGGACTTGCGCCGCATATGATCTTCAAGCTGTTCGTCAGCCCCTTGCTCCCCCTCAATCTGGACGATCACAACCGCGTCCCCACGGGATACCTGCGGTTGCTTCGCCGCATCGTGCGAGACTATGAAACCAGAAATTCTCCCGTACAGAAGACCATGGGAATGTGGGCATCGGTGCGCCGCGGAGAGGAGCGGTGGATCTATCCCTTCCGCGAAACAGCGGACGTTATTTTTAACAGCTCCACGCTCTATGAGCTGGCCGTCTTGAAAAAGCATATATTCCCGCTCTTGACCGCAGTTCAGCCCGAAGAAGAATGCTATGAAGAGGTGCGCGGCATCGTCAAGATCCTCAATTTTGTGCATGAAGCAGACGTGGATGACGAAATTCCGCCTACCAGTCTGGTGCGGGAGTTTATCGGAGGAAACAGCTTCTACCGCCAATAAATGGCTACCGTCTTGACAGTCATGAAATTTTGTGCTATAATCCTCAAAAAAACAGGAGGGAAGCCATGACACGTCTGACGGTTCGACACGCAACACACAAAGACCTTTCTATGATCGCTGCCTTGGAGGCGGCCTGTTTTCCTCCGGCTGAAGCGGCATCGGCAGAGACGCTTTGCGCGCGGCTTGCCGTCTACCCTTCGCATTTTTGGCTGTTGATGGACGAAAGCGGTATGCTTTTGAGCTTTGCCGACGGCATGACTACCCATGAGCCGATCTTGTCGGACGAAATGTATGCTGAGCCGCAGATGCACACCGAGGAAGGCGTCTGGCAGATGATCTTCGGTCTCAACACCCATCCTGACCACCGCCGCCGCGGGTATGCTTCGTATTTGATGCGGCACATCCTCGCCGAATGCCAAGCCGACGGACGCGCGGGTGTCGTGCTGACCTGCAAGGAAGAATTGATCCCCTTTTACGAATCCTTGGGATTTGTTTGCGAGGGAGAATCGGATTCGGTGCACGGTGGGGCGGTTTGGTATGATATGCGGGTCAGGTTTTAATATGAAAATGTAAAAGAGCGCCGTTCCCATGGTGGGAACGGCGCTTTTGTCGTGCGGTCAATTGATTTTACAGGTTGCTTGTGTTCTTGTGTTGCAAAGCGCCAAAATCTTTCCATCCGGCAGCTCCAGCGTTGCCTTCATCTCGTTGTCTTCGGGCAACGTAACGTCTACCGTCAGCACGCCGTCAGCTTTTTCCCACGCCACGGAGATCACGCCGTAGGGGGTGGGGACGGTACCCTTGGCCCAAGTCAGACCGAGGTCGTCCACGTGGGGCTTGATGCGCACGGAGGCGTAGCCGTCCTCGGTGGGATAGACACCCAGCACCATGGCGGAGAATTCATAGGCAGGCGCGGAGCTCCAGCCGTGGCATTCGCTGCGAGGGCTGTCGGGGTTTTCGCACCAAGTGGTGCAATGGAGATCCAGCATGGTCTCCCAACCCGCAAAGAGCTTGGGGGCATAGCAATAGCGGTCGGCTTTTTCCAGCGCGCGGAACATATAGTGGTTCATGGAGAAGGTGCAGACAGAGACGGGAACGTCACCGCTGAAGGTACGGTCTACCAGCTTGCCTGCTTCCTCGCCGCTGACAGCCCCCGAAAGGATGGCCCACAGGGTGGTGTGCTGGCTGTATTCCTTGTGCGAAGGGGTGTTTTTGTATAGACCAACCTCGGCATCATAGCAGAGGCGGTTGACGCTGTTGATCATCTCGTCGGCGCGGCGGCTGTATTCGGCGGCACGCTCGGAGCGTCCCATTTTGGCGGCGATCTCGGCGGCTGCCTTGAGCGCGGCGGCGTACATGAAGCAGGTAACCGTCAGGGGCTCCTCGTTACCGCCGGGAGGGGTGCCGAAGGGCCATGCGGGAACCCAGTCCACGAATGCCCAGTAGGGGGTGGGGTCAATGAGGCCGTCGGCGTTGATGAGATTAGAGAAGCCCTCCAGAGCCTTATCCACTGTGCCCATCAGAACACGGGATTTATCAATCTCCCCCGTATAGCGAAGATAGTCGCGGAGCATGAGCACCCAGAACAGGGTAAAGTCGGGGATGATCTGCACATCCACGGAGGGGTAGTTGGCTTGCAGCATACCGTCGTGGATCTGGGAGTGGGCAAGATCGGTGACACTCTTATAGGGCATGAGGGTGTCTGAGCCCAAGCGGAAGGTAAAGAGCATCTCCAGGGCGCTGTCCATATCGTATTGCTGCTGCTCGTAGAAGGGGCAGTCCACATACATCTCGTGCATACAGCAAAGGACGGTATTGCGGCTGATCTTCCACATCTCGTTGTAGCGTTCGTTGGAGCAAGCAAAGCTGCCCGCCTCGTCCAGGGGATAGAAGTAGGTGCCGTAATTGATGTCCTTCAGCTCAAACTCGGCATCTGTAGGATATTCCAGGCGGATGAAGCGGAAGGAGCGGTACCAGAAGGGGGAGAAGGACTGATCCTTACCTGTAGCGTGAAGGGTATCGACCACACCGTCCAGGCGTGCGGTGGGATCTTCAAAGTTATCGCGGCGCTCCTTGTAGCGATGGCCGTCCTTGTTTTCAATGGTGTAGCACTCAGAGTAGATGACGCGGACGACAGACTCTGCCTTGGCCTTGAAATTCAGGGTGACCTTCGCGGTGGTATAAGTACCTGCATCCAGCTCGATAAATCCATCACCCTGTCGGACCACGGTCATGGGCTTGCGGGGGAATTCCTTCATCTGGGGAATGGGGCGGGGGGCGATGGGATACTTTTCGCGCAAACCGAAATACTGAAATCCGCTTTGGTTGGCGAAGGGCTCGTATATACCCTTTACGGTCTGGGGGACGGGAAGGGGATCCCCGTATACCTCCTCAAAGGGAGCTACCGAGCGATGCACACCCGGCCAATGATACATCCGCACGCTGTCATCGCGGACACAGGACCAGCTTTCGTCGGAACCGAGGTGGGTGGTTTCTCCGTTTTGGGTCAGGTCACCGTGGAACCAGAAGGCGGCCTTGGAGTGACGGTACAGGGAGATAAAGGAGTCCTCTTGCACGTGGAGCACCCGAGCGCGGAGCGTGTTCTTTCCCGCTTTCAGATACGGAGTGAGGTCAACGGTTTCATAATAACGAACGTACGCAGAGCCCTGACACGGACCTTCACAGGCCAAAACGCCATTGACGTACAACTGATAGCGGGTGTCAGCGCACACCTTGGCGGTGAGGATGGCACCTTCGGCGGCATCAAAGGTTTTAGAAAAATCATAGAGACGGGATTCAAGACAGATCTCGTCGGCGCAAATCCATAAGCTCATGGGATCAAATCCTTTCTTTCATGGGTTGGTTATATTATACCGTTTTTGGTGTGTTTTGTCAACGGGAGCTTATGAATTTATACAGAATTCTCTCAAAAAACAAACAAGGGTCAGAGCAATCATGCACTGACCCTTGCATCAAAATTAGAGTGGGATACCTGTTACGGCGGAAAAATTGCTTGTCGGAAGATTTTCGGAGGGGAGATCCTGACAGCGGAGGATGGTCGCGCCCAGCGCAGACAGCTTGCCTTCGATGTTATCATAGCCGCGGTCGATCAGATGTACGTTACGGATCTCAGATGTCCCCGTTGCCATCAGCGCGACCATGACCATGGCAGCACCGCCGCGCAGATCAGTTGCCGTCATGTTGGCGGCAGACAGGCGGGAGACACCTTCAATACAGGCGGATTCCTTGGCCTCACCGATGGTCTTGACACCTGTACGCTTGAGCTGCTCCAGATAAGCAAAGCGGCCGCCGATGATATTTTCTCGGATGATGCTGGTGCCCTTGGCTACCGCCATCAATGCTGCAAACTGGGGCTGCATATCTGTGGGGAAGCCGGGATATGGCTGGGTTTCCAGTTCGATGGCGAAGAGATTGCGGTCAGATGAGACGGTGACGGTTTCCATGGCGTTGTTGGCCTCTACCGTTGCTCCCATTTCACGGAGTTTATCAATGGTTGCCTGCAAGTGCTCGGGATATACGCCTGTCAGGGTGATGCAACCGCCCGTTCCCGCGACAGCCGCCATGTAGGTGCCTGCCTCGATCATGTCGGGGGGAATACGATAGGTGCAACCGTGCAGGGAGGAAACGCCCTCTACGTGGATCTCGGATGTGCCTGCATTGACGATATTGGCGCCGCATTCATTGAGGAAACGAGCCAAGGACACGATGTGAGGCTCGCGCGCGGCGTTGGAAATGACCGTGTGACCGGGGGTCAAGGTGGCCGCCAATATGAGGTTGACGGTAGCGCCGACGGAGGCTTTGTTGAGATAAATCTTAGCCCCTTCCAACCCATCGGGCGCATGACCCATGTAGCCCTCGTTATAGGTGCGCATTTCGGCACCCATGGCCTCAAAGCCCTTCATGTGCAGATCCAACGGACGGCCGCCGTCAAAGTCACAGCCGCCGGGGAAGGCAATACGGGTGCGTCCCGCGACACCCAGCTCCACGCCCATCAGATAGGAGGAGGCGCGGATGCGGCGAACAAGGGGGTTGGGGGATGTGCAGGGCTGGAAGCCCGCACCGTTGATCTCCAAGGTGGTGGGAGACAGATGGCGAATGGAAACGCCCATGGCTGTAAGGATGGAAACCGTGGTTTCAATATCCTTGACGGCGGGAACGTTTTGCAATACACAAGTTTGTTGGTTGAGGGCGCAGGCGAACAGAATGGGAAGCGCGGCGTTTTTCATGCCGCTGATGGCCACGGTTCCGTTCAGTTGCTTGCCACCGGTGATGATGAGTTTTTCCATATTATATCCGTAAAGCTCGTAGAGCTGTATGCATGATGGTGGGAGGGTGAGGGTGCGGTGGATAAAAAAGCCTTTGATACCAAAAGGTCAAAGGGCTTCTTTACTCATCATATCACAAATAAAATTATTTGTAAAGCGAAGCGGGGAATTGTTCATGATATTTTTACATTTGGGCAGAATGAACCATAATTCGACATCGGGATTTCGGTTTCTTGTGAATCCTATCCATGATTTTCGGGGGATTCTTGGAAATAGGCAACAGCCAGATCCACAACCATTCCGTAGCTGACGGTTCCCGGTGTTCCTTGGCTTTGGAGAAAACCGTTGTTGACGGTTTCGGAGATCTCGCTGCTTTTGGAATCCTCATAGGTCGCAAAAAAGCGGTTATAAGCGGACATCTCGCCTTGCACAAGATAGGAAAGCTGGGAGTGTACCAGGGCGAATCGGTTATAATCCGCATCAGCCAGCGCGCTGACAAGGTATTCGTACAGATTGACGTATCCGCTGTAGCGGATATAGGCATCGTCAGAAGAGGCGCAGATCAGAAAAGCAACGAAATTGGCTTCATCCTCCCGCGCGATACCGCGTTGGTGCGCCATTTCGTGCGCGGCGGTGTAGGGAATGGTATAATCGGGGAATTGAACGTTGATATTGGCCTCTCCCGTGAAAAAGGTGTAAACGCCTGTGATGTGCAGATAGGACATGGCTTCGCTTGCGAGTACAGGCTTGACGCGGCTGTCCACGTGGGTGATGAAATCGTGGTGGTCGCAAAAATCACGGTAGGCCGCATTGAGCTTTCGGTTCATCTCCTCAAGGGAGTAGGGCATGACCGAAAAGCCGTCCTCGGTGTAGGCGATGCCGGCGGATTCCCGATTGATCTGCTTTCGGAGCATATCTGCGGTCTCATACAGTGCCGAGGCATCGACGGGCTTTTGCTCAAGCCCCAGCTTTTGGTCAAGACCTGTACCGCGATAGCCTGCGGCAAAATTGAGGGTGAACATGGAAAAGACGAGGGCGATCACCGAAAGAAGGATACCGAGGTAAGAGAGTGCCGACTTCCACGTATCACAGCGCTTGGAGACAGCGTATACCAGTGCCAGCACCAAAATCAAAGGGAGCAACCAGATACAGGCCTCTCCCAGAGAAAAGGGTAGGGGTGAGGTCAGAAGATGCAAAAACGTTCGTCCTACCGCGCTGATATGCAAATTGAAAAAATCCGCAAAGGCGGGACTCAGGCAAAACGAAATATAGAGGATCAGACTGACGAGTGCCAGCGCGTAAAAGACAATACAAATGCGTGGGAGCTTTTCGTATTGGGAATTTACGGGACGGTAAAGCTTTTTTTCTTCCTCTGAAAGGGTTACGTAGGCTTTGTGGTCTATGACGGGAAGAGGGTCGTCGGACACAGGAGATGGATGGGGGCGAAAAATTTTCATGGTCCGTGATCCTTTCAAATTTTATTTTTGGGAGTTCCTTTTTTAGGACAAAGGGGGATTCGGAGCGGTAAATCCGAAGGCTGCGAGATCCGCTTGGGTGGGGGACTCGGGGATGAGATGGGGGGCATAGATGTCTGCCAGCTTGCGGATGTCCTCGGGCAGAGGAGCCCACGTGTGCAAATAGCCGTCAGCATCGGGTGCATTCAAGGGGAGTGCGTCGGAGGGGGGAGTGTTCTCAAGGGAGAGCGGTGCGATGGCGGAGGCAAAGGGAAGGGGGAGGGAGATGGAAAGGGCGTGCAGGGCGTGCCTTGGAATGAGCGGAGAGGGGGAACCGTAGATGTCGTCACCGAGAATGGGATGCCCGAGATGTGCAAAATGCACGCGAAGCTGGTGTGTCCTTCCCGTGACGGGCTGTGCCAGCACCCAAGAAAGATCATCGCCGACGCAGAGCACACGGTACTGTGTCACGGCGATCTCGGCAGCAGGGGTAGCGGCATCACACACCTCGCGGCGGATGCCTGCCTGATCGGGACGATATATGTGCGTGGTCAGTGTGTGGACCTGTCCGTCCACAGGCAAAATACCTTCTACAACGGCTAAATAGCGTTTGGTAATGCATCCGTTCAGGAGTGCGCGTCCCAACGCACCCGACGCGAGACGGCTCTTTCCCGCGATCACCACACCGCTGGTGTTTCTGTCCAGCCGTCCCAGAGGACGAAAGACAAAGGGCTCGCCGCGCAAGGCGTATCTGTAGGCAAGGGCGTTTCCCAGCGTGTCGGTCAGGTGTCCGTGGGAAGGGTGGGTCGGCATTTGGGGAGGCTTGTTGAGGGCGATGACGTGATCGTCTTCATACAATACGTCCAGCGGCAAGGGGGCGGGAAGTACGGTTTCGGTAGCGGTTTCGGGGGTGTCGGCTTCGGCAAGCGTCAGGATATCACCTGCCTTCAGGACGTACCGCACGGTCACGCGTTGGCCGTTGACAAGGATCCCTTCGGGATGATTTTTGAGCTTGGCGAGGGCGGCGGTGGAGAGCCCCAGCGTCAGCTTCAGGTAGGAACGCAAAAGCCGCCCTTCATATGAGGCAGGAATGCGGATGGTCATGGTTTGCTCCGTATCATCATAAAGTGAACGGGCCGTGTGCGGATTCCCTACAGGTCACCTCTAAAAACTCTCTTGACGGAGAATCCGTGGTAACTTTTCCGTCATATTTCACGCTTTCGCTTGCGAAAGCGATTTTCCCTTCGCGTAGCTCTACTACGCGTGCGAAAAATTGTATCATCTGACGAAAAACTTC
>JAGASP010000053.1 GCA_017621695.1 Clostridia bacterium | reverse complement strand
GTAGGGGAGGCCCTATGTGGCCTCCCGTCAAAAAGATTGTTGATCCAAAAGGGTTTTGCCGATCTTGGGACGGCGGGCGACCACACAGGGTCGCCCCTACGGCATAAAATGACTAACCGCTAAAAATAATTTACGAGGGTTGTTGTCGTTCTGTAGGGGCGGATTCCATATCCGCCCGAAAACTTCCTAAAGATCTAAATAATTCAATGATTTTTCATATCGGGCGGATATGGAATCCGCCCCTACAAGTTTCGTTAATCTCCCGTAAACAACAATTTATGCGATCAACATCTTGTCGGGTGATGCACCCTCGCCTTGGAGAATGTCACGCGAGCAATGGCCGCGGGCACTGCCCGCAAACAACAATTTTTATTATTATACCTCTCCTTTCGCCATCCGTCAACCGCTCCTTGAAAAATCCCCCAAACCCCTTGCAAAATCCATCGGTTTCTGCTACAATATAAGCAATCGGATTCAAAGGAGAATCACTATGCCTCTATACGAACTCCACGCACACACCTCGGAATGCGACCTTGCCGCCCATGCAAGCGGCGCTGAGCTCGTGCGTATCTATCATAATGCCGGTTACGACGGCATGGTCATCACAGACCACTATTTCGCTCACTTTTACAAATGGTTTGCCGACGAGCTGGATGGGAAAACCCACCGCGAGATCATGGCGCGCCGTTTGAAGGGCTATTATGCCGCTCGCGAGGAAGGGGAGAAGTTGGGCTTTACCGTCCTGCCCGGGGCGGAGGTTCGCTTTGATAAATCCCCCTATGGAATCAACGACTTTTTGGTCTTCGGATGCGACGAGGAGTTTTTCCTTACCGCCCCACGCCTCAACGAGCTCACCACATTGGAAGAACTGTACGCCCTTCTGCCCGAAAACGCCTGCGTGGTGTTGGCGCATCCCTTCCGTTTGCGCATGACCGTCATGGATCCTTCGCCGCTCTTTGGCATCGAAGCCCACAACGGTCTCACAGAGCCGTTCCGCAATAACCAAGCGGAAAAATTCGCGGAGTTTTACGGCAAACCTGTCACGTCGGGCTCAGACTGTCACCGTCCCGACCACGCCGCCAAGGGAGGAATCATGACGAGCCGAACCATTAAGACCCCCAAAGATCTGACTGACGTTCTTTGGAGCGGAAATTATACCCTCTACCGAGGAAAGGAGTAAGTGCATGGATAAGAAAAAACAGCCCGTGGGCCGTTGCGAGGAATGTGAATTTTACGACTACGACGAGGAGCTGGACGCTTATGTTTGCGACGTGTCTCTGGATGAAGACGAAATGGCCAGTTTCGTCGCGGGAAACACGGGTCGTTGCCCCTATTTCCGCTTTTACGACGAATATAAAAGCGTGCATAAGCAGATCTGACGGGAGGCCGTATGACAGACACAACCAAGAAAAAAAGGGCGTACATATCCCAAAAAGCCGCCCGACAAAAAGCCGCGTCGGCAGTGGAGATTTTGAAATCCCTGTACCCGTCTGCCGTTTGCGCGCTGGAATGGTGTGACGAAGCGTCGCGTACCACCACGTCGCAAAGTCCCACGCGCGACGAAGGCTATACCCCCTCGCCCGAGCTTTTGAAGGAAAGCTGGAAGCTGCTCGTCATGGGCCGCTTGTCTGCCCAATGCACCGACGCGCGGGTCAATCTCGTTTGTCAGGAGCTGTTTGAAAAGTTTCCCACGTTACAGTCCATGGCCGAAGGAGACATTCTTGAGATTGAGGCCATCGTTTGTTCCTGCGGACTGTATCACACCAAGGCGCAGAACATCAAGGATGCCTGTAAAATTCTGGTGGAGGATTACGGCGGGATCGTCCCCTGCGATATGGATGCGCTGTTGTCCCTGCCCGGTGTCGGGCGGAAGATCGCCAATCTCCTGATGGGCGACGTGTACCGCGTGCCGGGTGTGGTGGCGGATACTCATTGTATTCGTATTTGCGGCCGCCTCGGCTTTTATCCCGAGGACGTAAAGGATCCCACCAAGGTGGAGTGGATCCTGTCGCAGTTCATCGAGCCGCGTGAACAGAGCGATTTCTGCCACAGGATCGTGCAATTCGGGCGCGACGTTTGCATGGCGCGTTCGCCCGCCTGCGGAGAATGTCCCATGAAGGAGATCTGCAAGCATACAGAAAAATCCATGAACCGCAAATAAACAAGTTGAGGGCTGTCCAAGGACAGCCCTCATTTTTATGCCATTTGAGTAGAAATCTGAACGCTCACTTGACCCTCGTCCAAAGCCTTGGCCTCGCGGGGAAGGATCACGTCTGCCTCAAATCCCGCAGGAAGGGATGCTTGCAGGATAAAGGATTTTCCGTCATACTTCCAGTACACCGAGACGATGCCTTCGGCAAGCTCGACCGTACCTCTTGCAAAGCGGAGATCCATGAGATGCGGTGCGATCGTGATGCGCTTACTGCCATCCTCGCCATAGACAGGGAAGCCGATACCCAGCACGTCGCGCATGAGATGCACGCCCGCGTGTGCCGTAAAGCCGTGACAGCGGGAGGAGGTATCAATGATCTGATTTTCCCAAAGCGTTCCGGGGCCTTCGCGGAGTTGAGGCTCGTAGATGGTGAGCATATCCTCATACATCTTGTCATATGCACCCATGCGCGCAAGCAGATCGAGACGGATGCAAAGACCTATGAAGAGCTGGCTCTTTCCAACCATGGGATCGGGCGCGTATGTGGGGGCAGGACCCATGCGCCCGATGACGGTGTCATCCATGCGAGGCGCATTTCCGGGCGGGAACAACCCTGCCCAAAGTGCTGTGGCCATACCCGATTCGGAAACCTTACCGCGACCGTGCAGCTTGCCGTCGCTGCCCATTTCAAAGCTGTCGGGGAAGGTGGTCAGGGTTTCAAAGCCGAGCTCAGAGCTTTCTCTGATGGTTTCCCACAGGATGCGGCGGATGTGTGCGCCCATACTGATCCAATCGCTGTTGTGATACAGTCGCCCGAGACGCACCATAACATAGGCGTACAGGGCGTTGGCGGCAGTAGAGATGGGTTGCTGATATTCGCCCCAGTTGGACATGGACCAGTCAATAAACAGCCAAGGCAGATTTTCAAGCAGCCCACTTGCGCCGATAAAATCCCTGCTTCCCTTGACAAAGGCCGCTATGCGATCGGCGTGCTCATCGCGGAAGGCAAAGTCGCCCGTGCGCTCTACGTATTCGACAAACTCTGCCATCAGCCAGAACGTCCAAGTGGTGATACCCGTCATCGCCTTGTAGTCGGGCTTTTTGCCGGGATATGCCTCGGGGAAGAAGCTATGGAACATTCCGTCGGCAGGGGTCAAAAGGAAATTTTCTATAAACTCCTTCTCCACACGGGTATCGGACAGCATCATCTGCGCCGCCCGTGCCGTCCAAAGGGAGTCACAGAGCCAACCGCCGCGCTCACGCTCGGGACAATCCATGAAAATGTCCATGGTGTTGAGGATGAGGGTCTTCTTGGCGGCATTGTAGAGGCGGTTGATGTTATCGTCGGAGCATTGGAAGCCTGAGCGCATCTCGTCGGGATAGGCGTAATCGAGCATAGACAGGCTGTAAAGCTTCACGTCTCCCGTGCCTCTGAAATAGAGCTTGATATATCGCGCAAGACAGGGCTCCATGGTGACAAAGCTGTGGTCATCGCCCGCGCTGACGTGGAGTCTCGTTACGACATCGTGGTAGTATGGAATAGAACCGTCGGGATTTAAAAGCTCGCTGTGGACAATGTCCACGACACCGTCGTGATCACAGCTGAACTCCATGGCGATGAAGCCCACGTGGCTCTCTCCACCGTCAAAGAGGACAAACGTATCTCCTTCGCCGTTGATGTGAAGGAGATCACCCTGCCGCTTGACGCTGACACCGTTGAACGTGCATTCTTCGGTACGGCGGCAATCCTCCAGGGGACGCTCCGATAGGGAGGCGTAGTAGGGAGAATGCTTCTCGTAGAACAAGGCTGTCAGGGGCTGATCCTGTTGGATGAAGCAGGAGCCGTACTCGACGAGTTGGTTGACAGGATATTCCCGCAACGTGGGTTGTAAGGCCTCATGGGTCAGATACGTGGGAGCGTCGGATTCGTCCATGCGCGTGGCAGGCACAAAGTCAGCGCGCCCCATTGTCCAAGAATGGTACTCATCGTCAAGAAAATAGACCTCGGCAGCCTCTCGGCTGTGGGAAATACGCTGGGCGTGGGGCGCGCGTGCTTTCAAGCGGCAGACCTGCCATTCGTCAGCACCCGTGGCACATACTACCTGACCGTCTACCGTCAGTTCGCCGATGAACATACCGGGCTCCAGGGTGGAGTCATTGGAATAGCCGCCGTAAACGTCGCCGTAGACCATGATCTCCACGCCAATGGAGTTAAGACCCTCCTGCAGGTACAGAGATACGTCCACCTCGTCCACGCGGCAGTATCCGTGGGCGGTACGTGCAGGGCCGTGCATGACAAGCTCGTGGTTGACATACAAGCGGTACATATTGCGCCCCGTCAGGACAAAGACGGCATCCGTAACGTCTCCGTCAAGCCGAATCTCTTTATAGAAGCAGTAGTGATTGACGGCTTCCTTGTTTCTCTCCGCCGCCTCTGCCCCCGAGAGGGGGTAGAAGATGCGGCGGGCTTTTTTGAAGGTATAAGTGTTCACGTTAAAACCTCTTTTTTGAATTCTGTCAGCTTTCAGCCAAGTCGATGACCTGGGTTCCGTGGATCTGGAGATAGTGCCGCTTGACACAGCGCAAGGAGCTCATCCAACCGCGGGTCACCACGGTTCCGAAAATACCGGTATCATATCCCCCGGGACCCAGATTGTCCCACAGCCATGAGGGGGTCGGCCATAGGCAATAGTCGGGTCTTATGAGCGCATAGCACTCTTTGGTAACGCACCCTTGGCCGTGGTGGGCCATCTGCACGTAATCCGATTTCAGCTCTTCGGCGGGATACATTTCCATGAGCTGATTGCCGCCCTCCACGCCGAGATCACCAAGGAAGAGGATGCGCTTTCCGTCGGCTTCAAAGCGGAAAATCGTGGAAGAATTGTTGATGGGATTGTGGGTGATGCGCTCGTCGGGGGTACGGAGCACACGCACCACGGCGTGTCCTCCGTCAAACGAGTAAACGTCCCCCTGCTGCATGGTAACCACGGGGATACCTCGATCAGCGGTGGCGTTTCGTACCAAGCGGATGAGCTCCTCGGTCGTCCAGTCGTCCTGCTTGGGCTCTCCTGTGATCAAAAACGCATCCGAGGGGAAGTTGTAGTATACCTTGTCCACCTTGATGTCGGGATGTTCGTTGAGGATCGTGAAAAAAGCACCGAGATGATCGCTGTGGAAGTGGGTAATGAACCACGCTTTGAGGTGGCCGCCAAGAGATTTCAGATATTCATAAAGATAGGGCGCCTCAGAAGGAAACCCGCCGTCCACCATCAAAAAGTCCTGTCCGCTTTCGAGGATGAAGGACGTGTTGATGGTGTCGGTGACAGATTTGAGAAAATGAAGTTTTGCCATAATATTTTTGATGTGTGCTTATTTTTGAACGAAGGTGTAGCTGCCGGGCTGAAGCTCGATCTCCAGGCACTTGCCGCAATAGCAGACCTTTCCGTCGGAGAACTTCTTTACCTCGCCGTTGACGGTATAGGTGTCGGCATCGGACAGCATAGGCAGATACAGGGTGGTAGCCACGGGAACGGTGCATTCGTATACGAAACCGTCGGTGGTATCCCATGCGGATTTGATAACGCCTACAGGAGAATCAAAGGAGGTCTTGACCCACTTGATCAGCTCCTGACCCTCGGGGATCTCGTCGGGGGTACGGGTATCGGGCTTGGGCTGGAGGATGGGATGGGCAAAGCCGGGGGCATCCTCGGTGGTCTCGATGCCTGCCATGTGACGGTACATCCACTCCTGGATGGCACCGTACGCGTAGTGATTAAAGGAGTTCATGGCCACGTTACCAAAGCCGGTGGCCTTCGTGTAAGAGTTCCAGCGCTCCCAAATGGTGGTCGCACCCTGATAGACGCTGTAGAGCCAGGAGGGATTCTCCGTCTGAAGGAGCAGGGAATAAGCCAGATTGTTCTCGCCGTTCTCGGCCAGCACCTCGTTCAGAATGCAGGTGCCCACAAAGCCCGTGGAGAGCTTGTAGCCGTTGTCAATGATCTTCTGCTTAAGGGCGGCTACCGCTTCGGCTTTCTTTTCCTCATCAATGAGACCGATGCGAAGCACCAAGAGATAAGCGCACTGGGTACGGTGCTCGGGCTTTAGCATGCCGTCCTCACAGTAGGTGGCGCGGAAGTGCTCGCGCACCTTGGCATATCTGTCCCTGTAGTGAGCGGCACGGTCCTCTTTACCGATGGCCTTGGACATAGCTTCCATATAGATGCAGTCAAGAGCGTGGTAAGCTACGCAGATGAGTCGCGCATCGGTGGGCTCGTATGCCAGCCAGTCGCCGTAGTGGGGGTTGGGAGCCATCATGTCGGCGTTCTCCAGCCAGCTCATATAACGCTCCATGGAGGCGTAATGCTCCTCGATGATGGCGGTGTCGGCGTACATCTTCCACATGGTGTAGGGAACGATGATGCCCGCGTCACTCCACGCAGCACCGCCGAAGCCCACCACACGGACGGTAGGGATAACGTCGGGATACACACCTGCCTCGTTCTGCGAGTCTCTTGCATCCTGCAGCCACTTGTGGAAGAAGCCGTCCACGTCGGCGTTGTACGCAGCGGTGCCGCAGAAGGCTTGGGTATCACCCGTCCAGCCCAGACGCTCGTCGCGCTGCGGGCAGTCGGTGGGGACAGAGATGTAGTTGCCGCGTTGACCCCAGATGATGTTGGAGATGAGCTGGTTTACGTCAGCGCTGGAGGTGACCATGGAACCCGTCTCACGGGTAGCAGAGCCGATGACGGGGCAGGCAAGCGCAGAAAATTCTACCTCCTCGGTGGCCGAGATCTCCAGATAGCGGAAGCCGAAGAAGGTGAAGCTCGGGCAATAGTATTCGCCGTTTTCGTCACCCTTCAGGACGTAGTATGCCTTGGCCTTGGCAGAGCGGTAGTTGATGGTGTAGATCGAGCCCTCGGGGTTGTCGTTACCGCGGGATTCCAGACCCGAGTCGTTGAGCATCTCGCCTACACGTACCTGTACGGACGTGCCCTTCACACCCTTGACGGTGAAGGTAGGCCAGCCGACCATGTTCTGGCCAAGGTCGATGACGGCAGTCTCGCCCTTAGCAAGTGTAAAGCTGTCCTCTCCCTTGGACTCACGGACGACGTGGATCTTACCGTAATCAGAGCCGTTGTCCTCGGTTCCGTTGTAGATCACGATGCTCTCAGGGGTGCGTGTCAGACCCTCGCGCACCATAATGGTGGGACCCACCTGAGGGGTCACGAAAATATCGTAGCTTTCGGTGGTGACAGTATCCCATTTGACACAGTTACAGCCCTTGGACAGTCCTGCAAACGTGGGTTCATTGGCATCGTACAGCTCACCGTCCCAGATGTCCGAAGCGCGCACGGCACTGCCCCATGCACCCTGCCAGGTGTCATCGGTGTAGAAATGGCGCTCACCCTCGGAATCAAGCAGGTGAATGGCGGCGAGGAAGGAGATGTGGGTCTCCCCGTAAGTACCCAAGGAGATACGGCCATTGTACCAGCCGGGAGCGACGGCGCAAAGGAAGGTATTTTCACCTTCCACAAGATAATCTGTCAGATCGTAGGAGAAATACAGGACGCGCTCTTTGTAGTCGGTCCAGCCGGGCTTCATTTCATCGTATACCGTTTGGCCGTTTTCGTCCTTTCGACCTACGCGGCGACCGTTGACCCAAAGATCAAACACACCGAGAGCGGTTGCGTCCACATGGGCGGACTTGAGCTCCTTGACGGAAAACTGCTTGCGGAACATGGCGACGCCGCCCACATCAGCGATGGGGGAAAACTGATCGGCGCGTCCGAGGGCGTTTTCCCACGGGTTCTTCTTTTCACTGTCTACAGGGGTGGGATTGGCGTAAGTGATCCAGACGGCGCGGCCGTCAGTCATGTAATCTTTACTCATGTTTTTGTCATCCTTTCAAAATAGGGTGGGAATTCAATTCCGTGTACAGTATACCATAAACGGCTATCTTTGGCAATAGTTTTTCGGCAAAAACACAAAGGAAAGGCAAAAAATATCCCCGACAGGATCCTCTGTCGGGGATAAGTGTATCAGGTATCCGGTGCGGCTTTCCGTTCGGGAGAGACGCGCTTTTGCGACATTTTGATTTTGAAAAGCTCTTCGGTGGCAAGTCTTGTTTTGGTGACGGATCCTTCGGTCTGCGGGAAGCAATAATACAGGCAGTCGCGGTTGCCGATGCCGATGACATCGCCGATCTCGTACCAGAAATAGTCGGCGTTCAGACTGTGGGAGGAAATCGGGGATTGCTCATAGTGCAGGGCATTGTCACAGCCTGTCAGGTGGAAACCGTTTTCGTCATGCGTAAGCCTGCCGTCCCCCACCATATACAGCGCCTTTTCATTGACCATGCAACCGATGCGCACGTCAACTGCCATGCGATAGGTGCCATCCTCCAGCTCCTGCCGCACACATTCTCTTTGCCAGCTGTACCAATCGGGAATGTGGTCAAATTCTGTGTCCCCCTCGGTGGCCTTGAGCTTTCCAAGCGGCGTGAGCTCGTAAGATTTACCGCAAGCGGTGCAGGTGATATGGATCCCCTTTCCCTTCATATGGGTTTCACTGCCGCAAGACGGACACTTGTAGAGCACACGCTCAAGCCCGTCGGCACGGAAGGACTCTTTGATCTCGATCTTTTTGTCAAATTGCCAGGCAAATTGGTCGAAGGAAAAGGCTTTCTGAATGGCGGCGTTCAGCTCGTCCGAAGACATTTCCTTGATCTGTCGGCGGTTGAGGATGCAGGACATATGCGCCGAGACCCGTACTTTTCTGTGCTGCAGCATATTGTAAAGGGGATCGTAGGCAAACGCCCCTTTGGTCTCAATGAACAAAACGGGAACGTCCAAAATTTTCAGAAGTCCGCCCAGATTGGAGGGAAGGGTAGTCGTGCGTCCGTCAAAGGTGTACCCCGCCTCGGGAAACATGAGCACCGAGGTTTTCTTGTCCTTGAGTGCGTATTTGATGTCCTTGATGAGGGAAAGGTCGCTGACAAATTTCTGGGTGGGAATACACCCGATCTGCCGCATGAGCCATGCCTTTCCCACCATAGCATCGGTGGTGGACACGATGCAGTAGGGCATGGGATAAAGCATCGCAGATGCGATCTTGAGGTCGATGAAGCTGGAGTGGTTCATGAGAATAAGATAGGGGCCTCCGTCCTCGTCACCCGAAAGATCCTTGGTGTATTTGAAATGCGTGGCCATGAGATCTCCCTGTGATAAGGCACGGACCAGGGTTCTGAAAAGCCAGTTGGGGCGTTTGGGCTTTTTGTGCTCGGGCTTAGGGAGGGACATGACCTCCTCAAAGGTCAGCTCCTTGGTTTTGATCTTCATAGGTTAAATCCTTTCCTCAAAGCAGTTCATCCATGGAGCAATGCACAACGGTGTCCGAGGTAATTCTCAGGGTTTTGGCTTCGTAGGGGGTAAAGGCAAGCTTTGTGGAGATGCCGAGAGAAGAGCAGACAAGCGTGCAACCCGTGTCTTGGTTCAAGGGATTGAAAAGGCGTACCATGAGACCGTTTTCCATCGGCTTCAGCGCTGTCATGACGACGGCATTCCCCGACAGGGTTGCAAAGGAAGCGTCACCGCAGATCGCCCCATCGGTGTTGCCGCCCTTGGGGAAGAAGGAGAGGGGAATGGGGGCTTCGTTGAAGACGAGCGCCTTGCGTGCCATGTCGGTATCGCTGCTCTGACCCGCTGTGATGCGGAAGGAGAAGCGGCGTTCGCCTTGCTCCATGTGCTCCGTCCAGCGGTCGGTGGGAAGCACGTGACGGTCTCCCAGCGGATGCGTGGTATATCCCGGGCTGTGAAGCAGGGTGATATACAAGAGTCCGTTTTCATAGGATGCGCCGTAAGTGCCTTGATTATCAATCGTCAAGCGGCCACCCTCGGGAGACGTGACGGTGATATATTTGTGGCCTACGCATTCTGTTCCGTCCGTGCGCATGGGTTCTTCACCGAATGCGACCTCAAAGGCGGGTGTGGGCTGGGACAGGGCAATGGGCAACGCGAGCTTGAACATTTTTCGGGTTTCACAGTTGTGAACGATGAGGTCTACGTCCACCGTGGGGGCGTGCTTGGAGAGCTTGTAACGCAACACAGCGCGGGAGTGGTCATATCCCAGCGTTACTTCTACCACCGTGCGAACGTCGCCGTCCTCGATGATGCGGATGGGAGGGAGCGGTTGATCCTGCGAGGAGAAGCGCGTGCTTTCCTCTGTGGAGAGCAGACGGAATGCGCCGATTTTATTCTTCCAACAGGTTTTGGTCATGCCCCACGCGTCTTCCAGATCCTGCATGACGTCAATGCCGCAGGCACCTGCACCGAGATAATTTGTTTCGTTGGCGGAAAAACTATGCAGAAGTCCGCTCTTGCGGTCGATCTCTACCGTCATATACGGGGTCTTGTATACAAAGAACTCGGGGTCATCACCGCCCAGCAAGATCTCGTCGGGAACAGGCTTTTTGGCGATGCGATTGAGCCGCACGTCAAAGCGGTTCATGGCCATAGGGGAAAGAGTTGCGCGGAAGGTCACACGCTTGCGCCAGTCAAGCGGAATGTTGGAATTCTCTTTTTCGCATTGCGAGGGGAGATATACGCCGTTCTGATAGACCGAGGGCATGGTGAAGCTGTCGCTCCAGTTCTGGTCGGCCAGCATGAATTCACAATCAAAGTCCCCTGTGACCTCGTAAGGATGGGGATTGTAGACGAGTACGGGGATCTCTCCTTCCGCAGCCGCGGGTTGGTTTTCCGCCAGCGCGAAGAAGGCGCGGGCACGGAGTCGGGACAGAATTTCCAAGGCGTGATCCAGCATCCGAACCGCCATTTCTTCTGCGGGGCGCACCGAAGAGCCCGGGAGAACGTCGTGGAACTGTACCGTCAGCATATCGTAGAGCACCTCGCCGAATTCCTTTTCGGGATAGTCTGCCCGTCCGAGGGTGGTCAGTTGGGCATACATCTTTTCGGTGGAGAACAGCATATTCTCGGTCTGACGGTATTTCTGCTTGATCAGCACTTGGCTGGTGTAGCAGCCGGGTGCCCAAAGGTTGAGGTCTCCCTTGTGCTCAGGAAGGGTCTCGCCCTTTTCTGCAAGATAAGCCCTGACATCCGCAAAATAATCCTCAGGGGTGGAGTGAAGCACCTCAATGCCTTTTTCCCGACACTCCCTGATATACTCGTTGATGGCGCTGATGTCCTGGCGGGAAGGACCGCCGCCGTGGTCACCTACGCCCCAGAGACGGAAGTTGGGGCGACCCTTGGTGTCGCGTCCTTCTACACTGCGTATGGCGTTGAGTGCCTGACCCAATCCCGATCCGTAGCCCTCGGCGGCACGTTGACCTGTGATCTTGGAGCCGTCGTAGCCGACCCATGTGAAGGTTTCGTCGGGCAGAGCACACTGATCGGCACCGGGACGGCAGAAGAGATAGCTGTCATAGCCGGATTTGGCCATGATCTGTACCAGTCCCCGCGTGTGTCCGAAGGGGTCGAAGTTGATGGCGGTGGTGGGAGCTTTGCCGAACTTTTCCTTGAAATATTTACGTCCCTCCGCGATCTGACGGGCAAAGGCTTCACCCGAGGGCAGATTACAGTCGGGCTGAACGTGCCAGCCGCCCATGATGTGCCATTTGCCGAGCTTCACAAGCTCTTGAATTTCATCAAACAGGGAAGGCTCATATTCTTCTATCCAGCGATAAATGAGGGACTCGTTGTGGCAGAAGATATAGCCGTCAAATTCGCGGCAGAAGGATGCCGCACAGCGGAAGGTGGAAACGGCTGCGGCAGCGCCTTCTTCCCACTCCCATTGCCAAACGGGGTCGATGTGGGCGTTGGATATCAGGTGAAACTTTTTCATGGTAAGATCCTTTCTCGGTTTGGATTGTAAGGGAGTCGCTGTTTATTGAATTGCTACAGGGAATTGCACTTCTTTTTGGGGCTGTCCGAAATCCGGGATTCCGTTTTCATCAAAGGTTACGGGGGCGATCCAGATGGAGCGACCCTCCCAGCCTGTGCCCGACTGGAGGTTGCCGTGGTAGATCATCCAGACACTGCCGTCCACGGCGGTGGTGAAGGAGGCATGACCCGGACCGAAGCAGGTACCGAATCTTTTCTCAAACACAGGGCTGTCCGACTTTGCCCAGCAGGTGGGATCCATGGGATTGTCCCCCGTGAGGGTCAGCATACCGAGGCAGTAGTCATCCGTCCAACTGCCCGAGGCGGAGTACACGATGAAGGTCTTACCGTTGTGCTGGAGGGCTGTGGGGCCTTCGTTGATGAGGGGATCGCCGTTCTTCTCCCAGGCGTACTCGGGGGTGGAGAGCATGACCCGCTCGCTGTCGATGGTCCAGGGGTTGCTCATGTGGGCGATGTAGATATGCTGGGCTACGTTGACGTCACCCTCCCAGCCCGACCAGATGAAGTACAGTTCGCCGCCGATTTCCATAACCGAGCCATCGATGGCCCACTTATTGGTGGGGTCGGTGATCTGCCCCACGTACTCAAAGGGATCGGTGGGGTTCTGTGTTGTGCCCTTCAGGACATACATACGGTGGGTCTCGTTGTTGCCGTCGTCGCAGGCCACGTAGATGTACCACGCACCTTGGATGTAGTGCAGCTCGGGTGCCCAGTAGTTGAAGGAGTGGGACAGGTCAGCGCCCTCCTCGGCGGGAGCGGTGTAGACCTGACTGCCTCCCTCGGCGCTGACCTTGTCGATGGAGGGGATCTCGGCCACACCAACACCGCCAAAGAACCAGACGGGGCTGGAATAGCAGTAGTAGTATTTGTCGCCGTGGCGCGTAACCCATGGGTCAGCGCCTGTGGGGGTGATGGGATTCTGAACGGTTTCGTAGATGACGGTCACGGTCGTTTCCTCCTCGGTGATGGCTTCTGTTCCGATCTCGGTTTCAGTCTCTGTTTCGGTCTTGTTTTCCGTTTCGGTGGCGGCTTCGGTTTCTGCCTGCGTTTCGGGGAAGATCTCGGTTTCAGCTTCGGTGACGGCGACGGTCGTCTCGGAGCTTACGTCGCTTTCGGACGCAAGCGGTTCTTCTTGTTGGCTACAGGCGACTGCGGCGGTTGCGAGACACAGAATGAATAAAACAGCGGTAAATAATTTGCGGTACATGATGGGACACTCCTTATAAGTCATATTGAGATACAGTTGCATTTTTGACAACGTAGCTCATAAATTCCTCGTTGGTCATGCTATGCACGTAGGATTCCGCGACGCGGATGATGCCGTTGTGACAGGCGAGGAGCACCGTTTTGTCGGCATAGCGCACACGGATATCGTCAAGAAAGCTGTAGACGCGATGAACAAAACGAAGCATAGACTCCCCCTCGCCGTGAACGTAGGGGAATTGAGCTTTTCTGTTCTGAAAATCCTGATCACGGGTGGAAAGACCTTCGCTTTCCCCAAAGTCGATCTCCCGAATGCGATCGTCGGTGATGAGCGGGATGTCTCCGCAGGCGACCTGAATGGCACGGCCTGTATCCAACGCCCGTTGCAGGGGAGACGCTATGATGAGATCAATGGGATGTTCTTTGTGAATTTCGGCAATGGTACGGGCGACTTCTGCGGCCTGTGCGTGCCCTTTTTCGGTAAGGGGCGCGTCTGTCGAGCCGCAGACAAGATGCTCTGCGTTCCATGCCGATTGTCCGTGTCGAACGATGTAGAGCTTCATGTCGGTTCCTTTCAGTAGATCGGGTCAAAGGGCGGGAAAGGAGTTTTGAAAAATCCTTCGGCCATGGGGACAGAGGGATCTCTCTGCCGCCTGATGATATTGACCAGCATCTTTACGTCCTGAACGTGGTGGAAATGTGTCCCCTCGCGGAAATACCAGTAAAGATTTTCGGGTACACCCAGAAAATCATATGCCTTTTGCGCGGCCATGGAGGTCATCCAGGATCCGACGGGATTGGACCAGATATCTCCTGCCGCCTCGGAAACGAAGAGCACGCGGGGAGCCACAAGAGCCTTCAAGAAATGGGCGTCAAAGGGAAGCTCGGCTTCTCTGTCGGCGTAGTCGCCAAGGTCGGGACCCATCCAGAAGGAAAAATTGTTCCAGAGATCCCGCAAGGTCTCGGAGCGGAAGGGAGGGATGCCGTCGCAGTAGCCCTCCATATGGATGCGGTAACAGCCGCAAGCCCCTGCGCAGGTCTCGTTGGGATTGACCACGGCGGCGCGCTGATCCACAGCTCCCGCCAATGCGGCGGTCTTGCCGCCACGGGAGTGACCCGAAAAGGCGATGAGAGAGAGGTCGATGAGGGGCTTGTCCTGCTTTTGGCAGATGATCTCCAGGGCATCCACGCAACGGGAATAGCCCCACGCCCACGCGCCCAGAGCGCCGAAGGTGCAGTCGGGGTAAGTGTCGTACAGCTGACCCTTGCGGCGACCCTCGCCTTGGATGTCGTGCGCGAGCTCAGTGCGGTCAAAGAACACCCAGGCCACGCCCTCGTCGGTGGCGGCGGCGAGATAATCGTTGTTCAGATGATAGGGGAAGCACATATCGCCGTCCACGATGGCAGGGAAGTTGTTCCCTGATGCGGGCAGGATCAGCTTCATGAGAAAGCTGACGGGACGGGCTTTCGTGCCGGTATGAATGCGGTAAGAGTGAGCCTTGGCACCGATATAAAGGGGCTCCACCTCCAAAAATTCGGGGGCAGGGGGCAGGGTACCGTATTGCAGCTCTACGGCGGTTTTGTAGATCTCGGTACGGCGCTTGCTCCAATCCTCGGGGGTTTTTACGGGATCTCCGTTGTCGAAGGTAAAGAGGTCGGGGAGCTTGTCCAGCACCTCGTATTTGGTGACGTGGAGAAGATTTTCATGTACGTTTTGCATATGTGACTCCTTTGACAAAAAGTAAACGGTTGTTTAGCGGCCTAAGGGGGTGCAGGGGCGCAGCCCCTGCACCTTACGATGGTGGCCGGCAGTGCCGAGGGCGGCCGTGAGCGCCTCGGCGCGCGGCGGAAGCCGCAAGAAAATTTTCAAGAGACAAAATGGGTGTTGATTCGTTTTTTGAAGAAACGAAATTCTCTTTGCGGGACAAGGAAGTTTTGCTTCGCAAAACAAAATTGTTTTTATTCAGGGCGCTCAAGGCCGCCCCCGAAACCGCCGGCCGTTCTCATAGGTTCTGGGGGCTTCGCCCCCAGAACCCCCTTTGACCATCGGGCACCCAAAAGGTTAGGAGTTTACTCCGCTAAACAACAATTTACCGCTATACTCCCCCTCGGGTGCTGCACCCTCGTCTTGGCGCGTGTCACGCGAGCGTTGGCTTCCGCAACAATTTACAAGCTTTTAAAAATCTCCATCAGCGGTCTTGCCGTGCGGATACCTTCGTCAATGTTGGGATTCCAGGCACATTCCAGGCTGATGCGCTCGACATGGGGGCAATTTTTCAGAGCCTCGACACATCCCGCGAGGATGGCCTCATCTCCGGGCTGGGGATAGTTGCGATCCACAGGACGGGCGTAATGCGCGTGAAGGAGGAGGTCGGCGTTGTTGGGCAGGGTGGCAAGATCCTCGTTGTTATTCCAATGGTGATAGAAATCCACCATCATACCCACGGCAGGGTGGTTTGCCATGCGGGCGACCTTTGCGCCCTCGGAAATGGTGTGTATGTAGGAGCATTCATTGCGGGAAAGCGCTTCTACGGTCACTTTCATACCGTACTTGGCGCCAACCTCACCGCAGACCGAAAGCACGCGGGCAAACTGCTCGTCGCAGTGCTCCCACGTCATGCCCTCGGGGATCCTGCGAACGTAGCCGCTGCCGATGACGGCCACCTTGCCACCCCAAGAGGCGGCGCGGGCAAACGCGCCCTCACAAAAAGCCTCGACATCGCGGAGCTGAGGCGATTGATCGCCGTCGGGTGCGTACAGCTTGATGTTGCCCGGAAAAAAACCGTTGAAGGCTTCGGAGGTCAGGCCGGAGGCTTCCAGGAGAGCTGTATTTTTGCGGTAGTCTTCTTCATTCAGACCGGCAAGCCAGCTGAAATTGGATTCGATATAGTCATAGCCCATCTCTTTGAGCAGGGGAAGTCTGTCGAGGGGGGCGCATACGCCGATCTTCATGATGATTCTCCTTTGTGTGTGATTGTGGGAAGATACAAGATACGAGATACGAGATACAAGATACAAGATACAAGATACGAGATACATGATACATGATGAAAACATGACAGCGTCCGCGCTGTGAACCTCTTGTATCTGCCGAGCTTGCTCGGCGTGTATCTTGTATCTTTGTATCTCCTTGGTTACGCCTGGAACTCCTTCACGTACCGAATGGCATCCTCGATCCAGCCCGCGCAGGTGGGGTTGTAGTGGGTGTCAAGACCCACCCATGTCTCTTTGTTGGCAAGGCTCAGACCGTGCACGCCGTCGGGGTAGACGTGATACTCAAAGGGCACGCCCGCATCGGCCAAGGCAGAGGCGTAGAGCAGGGTGTTCTGGATGGGCACCGCACCGTCGTTGAAAGTGTGCCAGATGAAGGCGGGAGAGGTGGTCTTGTCCACGTGAAGCTCCACCGAGAAGTGATACGCCCCGTCGGTCTCCTCGCTGGGATAACCGCAGAGGGTGTCAATGGAGCCGCGATGGGCAAAGGGATTGGCGGTGATGACGGGATAGCACAGCACCGTGGCGGTGGGGCGGTTGATGCCCTCGGGGGCCTCCCCACGGTCAATGCCCAAAGCCTCGCGGACGATGGGGGTGTTCCACAGCGTCCCGCACATGGCGGCGCAATGGCCACCCGCAGAGAAGCCCGTGATGAACACGTAGGCAGGGTCGATATGATACGCCTCGGCGTGCTCGCGGATGTGCTTGACCATCAGCGCGGCCTCGATCAGCGGCGCGTCGTTCAGTGCCTTTTCCTGCACCGAGTAGCGCAGGATGAACACGTTCAAACCTGCGGCGAAATACTGAAGAGCCACAGGCTCGGCCTCGCGGTCGGAGAGGAACTGATAGCCGCCGCCGGGGCAGACGATGATGGCGCGGCGGGGGGGCATATTCAGCTCGGGAACATCGTCGTGGATGTATGTATTGACGAGACAATCGGGATAGCGGGGATCAAGGGTGAAGGTGTTGTAGATCATGGTGGGCATCCTTTCTGTGTAAGATATTGAGATATGCGTCGAGCAAGCTCGGCAGATACGAGATATAGGATAGCGAATATTTTTTGTGAAATAAAAAATGCTATACTTATTTATAGTATAGCATAAGACGGTGGAATTTACAAGGGTTTTTGTGAAGATTGCTGAGGGGATTTATCTATTCTTCGTAGAGAAAATAAATGCCCCGCCTTGCGGCGGGGGCAAATGTTAAAATTAGCTGAACATTTTCCAGAGTTTTTCGAAGTCCGGAAGATCTTGACCGCATTGGGTTGCATCGATGCAATCACGAACCCAATTCATGAATTCTTTCCGTTCGGCGCATCTTGCTTCTTTGGGAGAGGTCAGATCGTTGTACATCTGCTGATAGATCGCCAGCATTTGCTGGTATGTTTCCTCCCGGATGCGGTAGGGTGTGGAGGCCGCGTTGATAGCTCCGCATTTTAATTGATCCGACTCCCATTGGTTTTCACAACAAATGGAGTTAACGGTAGCGGAAAGGAAATGTAGCGGATTGGTGTAATCGCCTGAGATCAGATTTTGCAAAGAAACGATTTGATCGAAAACTTCTTTCGCAGTCAATGCGGGAGTGGCTTCGACTGTTACAGTTTCAACTGCATTGGTCTCGACGGCGGTGCTTTCTGTGTGCTGGATATGTTCATTCATGGTTGTATCCTCCAAATCATTTTGATGCTTCGGCGGACACGTCAATATGATGGTGGTCTGACTTTCGTCTTTGAAGCGTGCCCTGCCGTTTTTGATAAGCCCTATGGCTCTCTTTGGATAGGTCGCTTCATACCGATGGCCGGCTTCGTCCTCGACTTGGATCATGCGGTGTGCCTCACGGTCAAACTCGGACGGTGTTTTTTCGTGTTTTTCCAATGGGTGTCTCCCCCTTATGTGCGCCGGCTGTGGTATGCCGACTTTTTGTGCTGTTTTTTGTGATGGGTGCCGTCCCCGAAAATATTATAGCATGAGGTGGTGGGGGATGTCAAGATATTTGGGCTGTTTTTTGTATGATTTCCAATGTAAATCTTTTTTTTAGATTCTTGAAAGAGGGAACGGGAGAAAACTTCTTTCAAGAAGTTTTCTCCCGTTCATTCAATATTTTCCCCAAGTATGCGCCGCTTGGTACATGGCAATCACGTTCTCCACGGGGCTGTTGTCCTGAATGGCGTGGGTGGGGGCGAAGTGGTAGCCGCCCGCCTGCATCATGATGCCGAGGGTCTCGCGGCAAATATTCTCGGTCTCCTGCGCTGTGCCGTAGGCCAGCGGGCCTGCGGTGGAGATACAGCCGCGGAAATTCAGCCGTCCGCCGAAATGCTCCGCCAGATAAGCGGGACTCATGTTGACCGCCTCGGGCTGGAGGGTGTCCACGCCGCGGATGCCCATCTCGATGAAATCCTCAAAGAACCAACTGCTGCTGCCGCAGGAATGGATGATCACGGGGAGATCATAGGACGCGGCCAGATCCACGAACTGCTTGTGGATGGGCTTGATCTGCTCCCGATACAGGGGCAGGCTGACCATAGGGGCGATCTGGGTGCCCAGATCCTCGCCCAGCCACATGAAATCCAGATGCTCGTGGCATTTGTCCAGAAGCCGCTCCATCATGCGGAGTTGAAAATTCGCGCGGCGGCGAATAAAATTCATGGCGGCATCATCGTCCATCATGAGATGGCACAGAACGTCCTCCATGCCCATGATGCGGCCGTTGGAGTTGATGATGTCGGGCACACCGGGGTTGCCGATATAAAGACCGTACTCCCCGCCGTAGCTCTTGGCGGCGGCCAGGGCGGCATCGTAGTCAAAATCGTCTGGATCAGGGACGGGGAAGCTGTCAAACAGCTCGTCGGCGGCATCTTTTAAGGGGAAGTCACAGAAATCCCAGTAGCCGCCCGTTTCATGCGCTACCCAACGCATGATGCAGCCCTCCAGCTGATCCACCATGCGGTTCTCGGGAACGGCGTGCAGGGGCTTGCCCACATAGGGTGCGCCGATGCTACGGTAGTCCACGCCCAAAGCACGGTACAGTCCCTCGTAGTCGTCGGGGCGGATGCCCAGCGCGTGGCAGAGCTTTTGGTGAATGGCGGCGTTGGCCTCGTAGCCGATGGTGACACGGTCGGTTTTTTCAAAAGCGAAGGTGCGGCGGACGCGTTCCTTGGAGGTCATGGTTTCGGGGGCTTTATTTATGGTCATGGCGGTGTCCTTTCGGTGCGAATTATTGAGATATAAGATACGAGATACAAGATACAAGATATGGCTAAAAACATAAAATGCCGTTATTGTTTAGTATAGCATAGGATGATGAAATTTACAAGGGATTTGGTGAAGATTTTTCGGAAGATAGGGCCGACATGGAAGGCTTGATGACCCGCAAGGCAGAGCTGCTTCGTAAGATGCTACAGTTCAAGGACAAGACGGTGACCGAGCTGAACGACGCGGCGCATGAGGAAGTGATCGCGGACGCGGAGAGCAGGATCACGGAGCTTCGGAAGAAGACCGCCGAGCTGAACCGCGAGATGGATTCCTTGCGGGAAAAGATCAAGGGCTTGGAGAAGTCAAAGCGCGAGGAAATCAAGTAAACGGTTCACGACCATTGAGAAATAAGTAGCATGAATAAGACGAAACGGACACCTGCCTATAGAGCAGGTGTCCGCCGGGGTTTGTCTTATGAAAGGTTCTTGAAAGGGTCAAGGGAAAACTTTTTTCATGAACTGCTTGCAGTTCGGTTTCCCCTTGCGTTTCCTCCACACGCCTCACACCAGCTTCCTTGCCCACTTGCCCGATTTCAGCATCAAGGCCCCGATGACGCACTTAAGAAGATTCAAAACGGTGCAGATGATGAAGAGGGGGATCAGGGACAGGCTTGTCAGCCTCGACAGAAGGAAGGCCGCGGGGATGCTGACGGCCCACACGAAGGCTGAGTCAAAAAGGAAGGTGATAAAGGTCTGGCCTCCCGAGCGCAGGGTGAAATAGCAGTTATGTGCAAAGGAATCGAAGGGCATCATGCAGGCGCATACCGCAATGAGGGAGGCCGCCAGCGCTTTGATCTCGTCGGTGGCGTTGTACATCATGGTAAACAGGGGAGAGCAGGCGACCATCAGTGCTGCTACGGCGGTGCAGATGACCATAGAAAAGGCGATGATCTTTCGGTCGGTATCCTTGGCCTCCTCGATCTTTCCCGCACCCAGTTGGTTGCCTACAAGGATAGCCAGGGACGTGCCGAGAGAAATAAAGACGATGTTGAAAAGGTTTGTAACCGTTGTGCTCATGTTGATGGCGTTGACTGCTGCCATGCCGCGGGTGGAATAGCATTGGTTGAGGATCGCCATGCCCGACGACCACAAGAATTCGTTCCCCAAAAGGGGCAGACATTTGACAAGGATACGGCGGCTCAATTCCGCAGGAATTTTAAAGGAGCGGTAAACACCCTTGATATAGGGGAGTTTGATGGCGTTGGCATGAGCCCAGATCATGACGATCGCCAGCTCGATGACACGGGCGATGACTGTACCCAAGGCCGCGCCGTTCACGCCCAGGGCAGGGAGGCCGAGCTTACCGAAAATGAGGATGTAGTTGAACACCGCGTTGGCCAGCACTGCCGCCACGCTGGCGAGCATGGGAGGCACCGTGTGTCCCGTCTCACGGAGTGTGGAGGCGTAGACCTGCGCCAAGGACGCGGGGATCAGAGAGACGAGGGCGATCAACAGATAGTTGTAGCCGTAATGCAGGGCAAGGGCGACGTCACCCGTTTGTCCGTCATCGGTCAAAAACGCCGAGATCAGGGGTTTCCCGAAGGGGATCAGCACGGCTCCGCATACGGTCAACAGGATCAGCACGGTGTAGAGCTTGAAGCGCATGGTATGGCGGATACCTTCATGATCGTTTTTGCCAAAGAATTGCGCTGTGAAGATACCCGAGCCCGAGAGCCCGCCGAAAATGGCCAGATTGCACACGAACATGAGCTGGTTGGCAATGCCCGTGCCCGCGAATTCCTCGGGGGAGAGCTGTCCTACCATCACGTTGTCCAGAAGATTGACGAAATTGGTGATACCGTTTTGTATGATGATGGGGATGGTCAGGGCCAGCACCATCTTGTAAAAGGCCTTGTCGCCTATGAATTTTTTGATTTGCATGAAATAAAACACCTCGACGATGGGATGTACGTGCGGATGTCCGCAATTATTTATTATACCATATTTAAAGGAAATGTCAAGAGAAAAAGCGCACGTGTACATGGAGTCGCACGTGCGCTATTAGGTATTCATGATATTACGGTGACCCGAAGCTCACATCGCATAGTTGGGATCCAACTGCTTCAGCTCGTTGAAGGTGTCGATCTCAATGACATCCGAAAATTCGCAGGGACGCACCGAGATCTTGTAATGGTTGGGGAAATAGTCAAAGGCGACCTGATCCCAGAAGCGCTGCTTGCCGCCGGGGAGACTATATACCTTCTCAAGATCCTCGCAGAGCTTTGCACCGTCTTCGGCGGTGAAATAGGAGATGCCGAACATATGGTAGCAGTGGGTGCCGCCCAGCGCCAGGCTGTTGATATAGCCCGCAGCGTTGGTGGTAAAGCACCAGTCCTCGGTGATCTCGGTGGGAACGCCCAGATAGTTGCTGGAATACTGGTATTTGGTGATGACCTTGGGGTTATACAGCAAAAGGTCGGATTCAAAGACGTAGCTGTTGGAGATGAACTTCCGCGCGCAGTAGGCCGAAGAGATGTTGTTGGTCTCGTTGTATACCGGGTTTTCAATAAATTTGATGGCCGGATACTTCAAAAGCAGCTGATCGAACTGCTCGGCCAGATAGCCGCGCACGAGGTAGATCTCTTCAATGCCGGCCGCCACGACGGCATCCAGCAGGGAATCAATGATGCGCTTGCCCTTGACACGCACCAAGGGCTTGGGGGTGTTCAGGGTAATGGGCACGAGTCGGGAGCCAAAGCCTGCGGCCATGAATACGGCGCGCTTGACGCGATAGGGCTCCAGCGCTTTAATGCCTGCCTCGGTGATAGCACCGCCCGAGATCAGGCCGTTTTCAGAAAATTCTGTCAGGATCTTGTTGACAGTTCCGAGGGAAAAGCCTGTCTCAGCGGCGATCTCACGCTGAGATGCGGCAACTTTTTTTCCTTCCAGATATACTAAAATGTCAAATTGCTTTTTCGAGAGTGTCATGTACGGTTTCCTTTCCACGCTTCTTTTTGGCTTCTGCCAAAATTTTGATCAGGCCTATGAGACCCTTCATGAGGAGATTGACGAGCAAGATCATCAGAGATACCACGGCCGCCAGCTCTATACCGCCCACACCGCTGTTGAACTGGGAGATCAAAAGGGAAATGGGACGGGTCTTGGAAGAGAACAGGAAGGATACCGCTGAAATGGTCATCATGCTGTTGACGAACAGGTAAGAGAACATTTCCGCCAGGGTGGAGATGTTTTGGGGAATAAATACATCCTTCAGCATACGGATGCGGCTGACACCCAGAGTCTGTCCCACGGACTCAAGATTTTCATTCATTTTCCCGAAGGAATTGTACATCATGAGGTAGGGGGAAGCCATGAAATGGGCTGTGTTGGCCATGGTCATGATCACGATGGTGCCGTAGATCAACGTTCCTCTGAAGGTCATGGCATAGGACAAGCCCAGTACAAGACCCGGAACCGCCATGAAGGTCAGCACCAGCAGGTGCATGAGGCGGGAGAGAGGGGAGCGCATTCTTGCTGTCAGGTATGCTGTGATATAGGAGAGCACTATGCCCAAAGTTGCCGTGATCAGCGCAATGACGAGGGAGTTTTTCAAAAATTCAAGTCCGCGCTTTTCGATGGTATGCTGTACCTGGCTGAAGGTGAAGGTCATATCCTTGGGATAGGATACCACGAATGCCTGCACGGCAAAGGACAAAATGGGCAAAAGCGCCATGAAGGAAACGAGACAGCACATGACAAAGGCAACGACCCTGACGGCAGGCGCTGTTTTGGTGTGAGAGGATGCTTTGACATAAGACAGGGTGCCCTTTTCCTTGTTGATGGCGTCGGCCGCGAAAGCGATGATCGCGGGAATCAGCAAGCAAAGGGCGTATACGATGCTTTCTCCAAAGTCACCGCCCGTAGCTGCAGCAATTTCGGTGTACATACGTGTGGAGAGAGTGACTGTTTTGCCGCCGATGGAAAGCGGAACACCGTAGTCCGTCACGATCATGGAAAACGTGCTGAAAACCGTAGCAAGCAGGGGCTTGCTCATATAGGGGAGGGACAGACGGAAGAACTGTCTTGGCTTGCTGATGCCTAAGATGTCAGCCGCTTCGTATACCGAAAGATCCTCGTATTTCAATACGTCCGCCAGCATGATATAAGCGACGGGAAAGGCGTACATGACGGATCCTGTGACGATACCGACCGGACCGTAAATGGCGGGGGTTTTGAAAAGCTGGGTCACAAGGCCGTTGTTGCCGAACAGGGTGGTCAGACCAATGCCGTGAGAAATAGAGGGGATGAGCATGGGAAGGGTCAGGAGAATACCGAAAACCTTTTTCCCGGGGATGTTGGTCCGCACGATGCAGAGTGCCAGAATATAGGCCAGCAACACGCTGATCAAGGTGGCAATCAGGGAAAGAACCACGGAATTTTTGACCGCCTCAGGGAAGAGGACGTGGGAAAATACGTCCCGGAAATCCGAGGCTTTGACACCCGAGAACATTCGGATGATGGGGATAATCACCAAAAGCAGAAGGATCAGCGTGACAGCCAGTTTAATAGGGGTGCTGAAGGTAGCTGTCCGATTCTTTTTTATCATAAGTCGATCATTCCTTTCGGTCATTATGCCTGCGCGCCGCCCGCGGAGGCGTACTTGGAAAGGGAAGCGATCTTCTTATGAAGATTTCCCACTACAAATTCCTCGACGTATGCATCGGCGGGATGGCTGATGATCTCTTCGGGGGTGTCGATCTGCACGATTCTGGCCTTATCCATGACCATGATGCGGTCGGACAGCGCAAAGGCCTCCTCCTGGTCATGGGTAATATAGATCATCGTGGTGCCGAATTTCTGCTGGATATCCTTGATGACGTCGCGGAGCTGGAGTCGCGTTGCTACGTCAAGTGCCGACATCGGCTCATCAAAGAGCATGATCGAGGGATTGTGGATGAGGGTTCTTGCGATGGCTACGCGCTGTTGCTGACCGCCCGACAGCTCGGAGGGGTATTTGTCCTTGTGCTCGGCGATGCCCAGAAGCTCCAGCATGGCGAGGGCAGAATCCGTGATCTCTGCCTTTGTGGCGCTCTTTTCTTTCTTTGCCTTGAGATATGCCGCGTAGACTACGTTGCCCAGCACGGTCATGTTTTCAAACAAGGCGTAATTCTGGAAAACGATACCCATGGAGCGTGCGGAGGCAGGAGCATGGGTGATGTCCTTGCCGTCAAGGAGAATGCTGCCTTCGGTAGGGGAGAGCAGGCCGATGATGATACGGAGCAGGGTGGTTTTACCGCAGCCCGAGGGGCCGAGGATAGAGAGAAATTCTCCTTCGTAGATATCGGCACTGACATGATCCAACGCGGGAGTCAGGGAATTTTTCTCGTATTTCTGGGTGATATTTTGCAGGGAGAGTTTGACGTTATGGGTTTCCATCAGCTCAGCACCCATTTTTCCAAAAGCTCGGCCTTTCTTGCGGGCGTGTTGTTACTCATGTCGGAGTACTGAATGTCTGTGGGGAAGTTTTGGATGGTGAAGTCCTTATCCTTATAGATCTTCTCAGGATAGAAGCGCTCGCACATTTCCTCGGTCAGCTCGTTGGAGAGGAAATTGAAAACTTCCATGACTGCCTTGTTCTCCTCGTTGCCTGCGATCACAGCCTGTCCGTAGAGAGAGTAAGGTGCGCCCTCCTCAAAGAAGAGGATCTTGAAGTTCTGACCCTCGTTGATCTGCTGAACGGCATGAGAGATCATACCAAAGCCGATGGCGGCTTCCTTGGTGATGAGCTTGTTGACAGGACCCGAACCGGAGGATTCAAAGCCCACAAGATTTTCATAGAGCGCGGTGAAGTAGTTGAATGCTTCCTCTTCGCCACGGGCGTTGACAAGGGAGAGGAGGAACATATAGCCGGTACCCGACTTCTTGGGATCGGGCATGGAGATCAGACCCTTGTACTGGGGATCCAGAAGATCTTCATAAGAGGTGGGAATATCCAGACCCTTTTCCTCGATGACATCCATGTTGAGGATGATCGCACCGCCGTTGCGGAGCTCGGGGGTGTAGTAGGTGCTGGGAGCGGCATCGCTTACATATTTGGAGAAGTCTGCGCTATCCTTGAGGTTTGCAAGAACGCCGATGGACTCAAGGTTTGCGGCAGTGCCGTATTCCAGGTCATGGGTGATCTGGCATTCTGCGTCGGTGCCGGCAGACTGCAGCAGGGTAGACTGGTCACCGCTGGACATATATTCGAGTCTGATTTCGTACTCGGGGAATTTCTCCTTGAAACGCTGGTTCATGTATTCGATACGGAATTCTTCTGCGCTGGTGTAGATGACGATGGTCTGTTTTTTGGAGCAACCCACGAAGGAAAGGCAGCTCAGAACCATCACCAGGGCGAGGGTCAGCACGAGAGCGGATTTCATCATTTTTTTCATAATTCATTTCCTTTCTTACTTTGAAACTTTTTGGCGGTGTTCGTTTTTGGGGGTATCGAGGGGATTTTTTGAACAAAATTTCTGAAAAACAGACGCAAAAATCGCAAATTCAGCCCTCCGTTCAAGACAGAGGGCAAAATTTGCATTTTTGAACCGATCAACGGTCAGATCTTATTCTGCGTCGGTGTCGTTGTTGATGACCAGCTCTTCTTCGACTTCCTTGTTGGCGTTTTCGTCGATGTGAAGCGCGGTGGCCACCTTTTTCTTTGCCTTTCTCCACAGGATGACGGCGGTTGCACTCACGGCAATGATGATGCCGCTGATGGATGTAATGACGACCGTTGTCGCTGCGGGGTCAATGTAGGCCGCGGTGATGGGAAACATCAGCATATTCATTCTCCTTATCGTGTGGATGCTGTTGGATGCGCAAGCTCTGACGCGAGGCATCTTACAGTCGATGAGAGCATTATACCACACTCAAGACGAAATGTCAAGACTTTTTGCGTTTTTCGACCAAGGACGCGAGAAGGTATTTCGCACCAACCTCGGCAGCCGTTCCCCGATTGAAGATGTGCTCGTCCAGCACCTTGCCGATCTTGACTTCAAATTCATCGGCTCTTGCGAAGAGATCCTCCACCGTCTTGCGGCTGTCGGAGAGCTGCTCCTTATCTACCGACACACCCACGACGTCTCGCAAAGAGATCTCGGTGGGGATGCAGTTGATCTTTTCCCAGTTGGGGTTCATGCACTTGAGCTTGGTGTTGACGAAGAGCGCGGGGCGACGGGTAGCGAAGCAGTATTCCAGCGCAATACCCGACCAGTCTGTGATGAGAAGATCCGAGGAATATACGGACTTGTTGACCGTGAAATCCAGTTCAAAGGTCAGTCCGTCACCAACGAGATGGGCATACTTTTCGGTGATGGCCTGCATCCGTGCGCCGTAACGCTTGACGTACTCGGGGTGAGGACGGACGGTCAGGTGGTAATCGTCGCAGTAAAGCGCTTCGATCAAGGCATCAATGCAGGAATCCAAGAGGTTGTCCTCCTGCCACGAGGGGGCGATGAGAATCTCCTTGCGGGGACCCGAGACGTGGGATGCGCGCTCTGCTTCTCCTGCCTCGATCAGCTTGTCAGCCAAGGGATAGCCGAATTCTACCAGCTTCTTTTGAGGAACTCCGTAGACCTCCTCGGTGGCACGCACCTCGCGGACAACGTGAGGGCCTGTGCAGAAGATGGTGTCAAAGGCATCCAGCGCACCCTCACGGAAGCCCATGTGCACGCTCATCATATCGTGGGGAATATAGACGTACTCGATATCCTTTTTCATGATGGAGCGCTTGATATAGTACTTGTCAAGATCGGGGGTAGTCATGACGATGATATCTGCCTCTGCTTTCATCATGAGGGGGATCATCTTTTTGAGTCCGATGTAATAGGGCTTGATGCGGGGCTCGGTCTCGGCGAGCTTGAAGATGGCGTCATTGGGGTCATTGGTGACGTAATGGATGACGATGTTGGAACGGGACAAAAGCTCTTGGATCAACGCTTCAAAATACTTATAGAAGCCGCTCTTTTCGGAGTAGATGACGAGGTGCTTGTTGACCACGGAGAAGAATTTCTTGTAATCCTTCTTTTCTCTTGCGCGGTTTTCACGGTACATGGGATCCTTTTTCTTGCCCTCTTCCAGAGCCTCGATATCGGCCAGTGCCTTGCGGCTACGCTCCAGAGCATCGTAGTCCACGTACTTCTTGGGGCTGATGACGGCGTTGAGGATATACATCTGGATGATGGAGAAAATGTTGCTGGCGACCCAGTACCATGCAATACCTGCAGGCACACCGATACCGAGATACAGGGAAATACCCACCGACAGGATGGTCATACCGTGCTGGTTCAGCTTGCTCTGCTCGTGCTGGAGCACGTTGGAGAGGTTCTGGGTAAAGCACATGATCCAGGAGGACAGGCCCGCGATGACGGGCATGAGGATGTAGATCCCCCAGACCTGTGAGGGAACGGTGGAGAGATTGAAGCCCAGGAAATGGCCGTCAAACGCTTTGATCGCGGGAATGGCGGAGGCATCGAGCGCGTCCAGCGCGCCTTCCTTGATGGCTTCGATCAGGCTCAGCTGGTAAGAGGAATTGGCGGTGTCAATGCCGCAAAGCTTGGCCCACTCGGAGATCTGCGCGGGATCTATGGCGAACAGATGATCCAGCGGATGGTAAATGATCTCCACCACGCCGAGGAGCAGGATGATCTGCGCCGCCAGCGGTACGAGGGAGAGCATGGGGTGGTATTTGTGCTTTTTGAAGAGCTTGGACTGCTCCTCTGCAATGGTATCGGCGTCTCCGTAGTGGTTGGCCTTCAAAAAGTTGATGTCGGGCTGGATCTTGATCATTTGAATGGAATTTTTGTGGATCCAGACAGACAGAGGAAGCAGCACCAGCTTGGTAGCTAAGGTGAAGAGGATGATGGCCCAGCCGTAGTTGCCGACCAGCATCCAGCACCATTTCATAAGATATCCCAGCGGGATACAGATATAGTGTAGGATGGCGTCCATGTGATTCTCCTTTGGTGAGTTTTACGCATCAATCATAAATGTTCATTTGCATATCAACGACGCGGATCTCTTTCCAGTTTTCAACGTCGTTGCCGTTGCCGACGATCTCCAGCTCTACGTTCAGGTAGTTGCCTTCTTCAAAGGTACCTTCGACGATCTGGAAATAGTAGCGGCGCACGCGATCAAGATCCTCGGGGATATCGAAAATATTCATGCCGTAATCCTTGGCTTTGTCAGAGCCGGCGGCGGTCAGTACCGTGGCAAAAATATCCTCGGGGCCGACCTGTGCCTTGGATTCCTTCAGTTCACCCTCGGATACACCGGCGGGCTTGGCAAGCAGGGTCGTGACGTGTGCCTTTTTGAGGAATTTGGTGTCAGAACCGATGCTGCAATGGTCACCCATGATCAGAATGGTGGAATTCTCATATACGCCCATGCGCTTCATTTCTTCGATATAGGCGGAAATGATCTTAAAGCTTTGCTTGATGGCTACGTTGGTGTCGTTTCTCTCTTCGGCGGAGACCTTTTCAAAATTCTCGTTGTAACGGTTGGGGATGTGGCAGCCTGCAATGTGGATAAAGGAGACACCGCGCTCGGAGTCACGGAAGGCAAAGGGGGCATTGGTGATCTCCTCGTAAACGCCCTTCATATCGGTAGAGTACTTGCTGTTGTTTTCGGGCAGATCATACTCGACGTATTTTTCGTACATGGGGGTATTGATCTCGCCCAGAACGGGACGCATGGAGAAGGGAAGATAGCGGTACAGGGAGGTGCGGATCATATCCATGGAGAGGCTGGGGCGGTTGACGATCTTGTAGTCGATGTTGCCGGAGGTGTTGGAGACGAAGTTGCGCATATCAGCCGCATTTTCGTAGCCGTAATAATCGTCCGTGTATACGTTGATGTCAAAGCCCGCATCCTTCAGCGCCTGCCAGTAGGGAGACTGGCTGTAGGCGTACTTCATATAGTCGGGACGCGTGGTCTCGGTAAACTGGATCTCCACACCCGTCAGGATATGAGGAACACCGGGGTAGGTTCTGGGATAGAGGGTGATATAGTCGTCAAAATGCGTGAAGCCGTCGAGACAGTCAAAGACCTCGGGGCATTCCTCCATGGCCTTGTCATAGTAATTGTGGTCGAAACGGTCAACGATGAAAACAATGATGTTGTTCTGGGTGGCCAGCGTGTCCAGATTCTTGAAGGTCAGAACTTCCTCGGCGGGAAGCGTGGGATCTGTGGTCGCCGAGTCTCCGGAAGTCTGGGTCTCCTGATCTGCCGTGGTTTCCTTCTGTGTATCCTCGGGAGTAACGGCAGGATCTGTCGCCGTTTCGCTCTGCTCCTCGGACTGCGTGGCCTGAGACTCGTCCTTGTCAGAGGTATATACGTCGGTCGTCATGGAAATGACGACAAAGGAGATCACGGTCATACCGATCAAGGCGATCAGCGCAACCGTTGCCACGAGACGGATCAGATCCTTGAATTTTCTCATCAGCAACAGCATGGCGACCACGCAAGCGGCGATCACAATGATCCAGATGATGGAATTGAAAACGATTTTCCCGATGGTGAGCAGCTCACCCACGCCGTCGCCCGACAGCGAGCCCGCGCCAAGGCTCAGATAATTGCCTTGGACAAAAAGCATGAGGGAAAGACCGAAAAAGAGACCGAAGCATACGTCGTACGCACGTCCGCGGAGAAGCATCAGAAGGCCGAAGATCACGACGGCGATACCCAAAGCGACCGCGCCGCACAAAAGCCAGAAGTCCCAAAGGAGGAACTTGAATTCACTCATGTTGTTTCCGTAGATCTCAAAGGGGCCGAAAAAACATACGGTCAAGGGGGCAAACAGAGAAAGCAAAAGGCTGGGAAGCCATTTTTCTTTCAGGGTATAGCCCTTATATGGCGGTTTGATTTTGGCTGTTTTTGGCGTGTTACTCATAGCATATCTCCGTTCTTTTGATTCTGTGGGGTGCACTTATATGGCGATATATGTGATTGCCGAAAAGCTTCGGCAAAATAAATTTTTCGTATGCCATAATATATCATTTTATATTATATCACACTTCAATTTGTTTTTCAAGGGAAATTTGTGATTTTATCTGCCGATAATTTGTGTATTTTCTCGAAAATTTTATGTAATATATATAACCGATGGAAGAAACGGGGTTTTTTTGCTGAGCTTCTGTTGACAAACTGCACAAAATCATATATAATAGTAAATGAAGTTTCGGATGAAATATAAAATCACAAGCGAAAGGAAGAACATTATGAAACATTCGTATCTGACAAAAGCTCTGACCCTCATGCTTACCCTGATTTTCGGCCTTCTGACCATGTCTGTTTTTGCAGTCTCGGCAGACGAGACCGAGAGCGATGCAGAATATGAAGCCAAGAAAGCCGCATACCGCGAGAAGATCATGGCCGACGACGTTACCGCCGACGATCTGCTCATCGGCTCTTGGGTGTCCTTCTACTCCTTTGAAAAAGACAGCTATGAATACCAGCTCGACCAGATGGCCGCGGCGGGTATCAACTTCAATATGTTCCCCCGGAATTTCGGCTCGGGGGCAATGTTTGATGCCGATTACTGGAACAATATTGAGGAGCAGTATGCCAAGCGCAATATGGTCTACCAGATGAACGGCAGCATGGCAGAGAAGAATATCGCCATCGGCGTAGAGTATGCCGCAGGCAAGGAGCACTGCATCGGTTATCACCTGGTAGACGAGCCTACCGCCGATAAGTTCCCCGAGATCGCCCGGCTTGTGAAGCTCTACCGCGAGGCAGACGCGACCCGTTATCCGCTGGTCAACCTGTTCCCCAGCTACGCTCCCGAGTGGGCGCTGGGCGGTACTTACCGTGAGCACGTCACCAATTTCGTAGAGACCATTGGCGCTGAAAATATCGATTATCTGTCCCACGACTACTATCCCTTCCGTGACGGTGGCGTGGTTCTGACCGACATTTTCGCCGATATGGAGGTGATCCGTTCTGTTGCCTATGAAAACGGCAAGCTCAAGACCCATGCATATCCCCAGTCTACCGCGTGGAACGGTACCCGTATGCCCACCGAGGGAGAGATGCGTTGGAACGTCTATGGCTACCTGGCCTATGGATTTAAGGCGCTTTCCTGGTTCAATCTGGTCTGCCCCGGCTCTTCGGATACCGAGGGCGAGGGCTTCCGCGATTCCATCATTTACCGTGACGGTACCATCCGCGACCCTGAGCTTTTTGAAGCCTTCAGCGAGCTGAACTGGGAGGTTCGCGGCCTGTCCTCTCTTCTCATGAATCTGGATGCCGCCCATGCTTACCATACCGACAAGGGCACAAACGGGGTAGAACTCCTGCCCGAGGATTACTTCCTCCAGCCCAGCGGCAGAAACGAGTTTGTTATCAGCGTGATGGAGCCTAAGGAGGGCGATGATCAGTATATCATGATCTTCAATAAAAACACGAAAAGAAAATCCGCGACGTGTAAGTTTACCGTGGATATTTCGAGCGACGTAAAGTGGCTGGAATATTTCGATCCCTTCATCGGTGAGTATATCCCCGTTATGTTTGAAGAGGGTATGCTGAAGGATACCTTCCGCACCGGCGAGGGTAAGCTCTACCGTTTGCGCTACGATGATCCTCCCGTGGATACCGAAGAGCCCACAGAAGAGCCGACCGAAGAACCCACGGAGGAGCCCACGGAAGCACCGACCGAGCAACCCACGGAGACCCCTACCGAGCAGGCTACCGACGCTCCCGTACCCGAGGCTACCGAAGCACAGTCTGAGATTCCTTCTGTAGAAGCCTCCGAAACCCAAACCGAAGCCACCTCTTCCGAGGGCTGCGGCGCTGTGACGGCAAGTGTCGCGCTGCCGCTGTTGCTGTGCGGCCTGATCGCCGCGCGGTGTGCTCGAAAGAGAAGGGAAGAAGGCGCGGAGTAACGGCATCCATAGGATTTGATGGGGATTACTTGATATTTAAACTCTTTCCTGAGAATTAAAAAGGCAGTATATAAACAGTCATGAAAAAGAAAACAAAAAAATTCCTGTTGCTTTTTCTTGCGCTTTATCTTATCATAGGCCTTATTGTGCTTTTTGCTTATTTGATTCCTCATTTGCAACAACGCAAGGAGGATTCGTGGTATAAGACTGAAGTGCAGCAGGCGGCGTTGGATTATGTAGCAGAGCTTGTTGATGATACTACTAAAAAAGGTGTGCTTGGTTATTTTTATCCGTCTTTGGATAAGGAAATTGTAAAAAACAACCGAGATCTTTCAAATGAGGAGAAAGTGTATCCCTTTACTTGGGTGGAGGTCAGTGTTGCTGCCGGAAGAGATATTTATATTTTCAAAATGAATGTTGTCTCTCGCGGAGAATTTGAAATCACGGATGTAAAAAAAGAGAATAACGACAAGTATTTTACATATTGGTAAAATCGTATTTCTATAACATATTAAGTGTATGATAGAACTAAAAGCTGTTTAGGCTGAATAAAGCGGAAGTTATATTAGGGAATCTGTTGTCAAAACGCTAATGGAGATGACCATTAGCCCACAATAGTAATCCTATAAAAAGTCTCCGTTAAGAATTTTCTTAATGGAGAAGCAAGGCTTTTGCAAATATTTTAAAGCTTCGCCGGCAACACGACGCTGCAAAGCACCATTCTCAGAACATACAACCCCTTTAGATACCGTGGGTATTTCTACGATACAGAGACTGGGCTGTACTACTTGCAGAGCAGATAGTTCGATTCATCAAAGAATCGGCCAAAATAACAAAGGAGCACTTTGCGTGCTCCTTTGTTATTTTGGTGACCCATAGCAGAATCAGAGCCGCGGCGATCGCCTATGTGCATCCCATGCTGTTGCGCATCCTGCGCTCGCGAGCAAGTCCTTGCGGCCTTGCGCAGTTCGATTCGTCATATTATGCATCATGAAACAACAAAGGGGTCGCTAAAACAACCCCTTTGTTGTTTGGTGACCCGTAGCAGAATCAGAACTGCGGCGTTCGTCTGCACGGTCATTCATGTTACGCTTTGACTTTGTAAAGCAGGATCTTGCTTTCGTACTGACCGGGAATGGTCACAGTCAGACCCTTTTCCACCAGCACCTTGCCGCTGATCTCGGTGGTCTCCTTGGTGTCGATATCGGTCACGGTGTAGATCGCTTCGGTGTCCAGTCCCTCCAGCGGATAGCAGGAGGTCACGCAATTTGATCCCGCGCGGCGGAAGGCCATGACCATGCCGTCGCCTTCTTCGGGGCGGTCGTAGCGGTAGGCCGCCCATCCGCCGTGGGCGTAGCTCCAGCCGCCGTTTTCCAGCGGGTAGAAATCACAGGAGAAGAAGTGGCGCAGGGAGCGGTACTCGTCGCACATTTCCTTCATCCAGGCGAATACCTCCTCGGTGGGCTCGGGGCGGTCGGGACGGTCTGTCCACCACCAGCTGCCCACATAGGCAGGGGCGTAAGAACTACGGGTGGCGTAGGTGTTGCCGGGCTGCTTGCATACGCCGCCCGAGCAGGGAACCAGACGGTTGTAGCCGAACATCTGCGTCTGAATGGCATCGGCGTCCAGGTTAGCCTCACAGAAGGCATCGGTGCGCCAGATGGGGATGGTTCTCGTCAAGGACTCGGCGTCGATGCGGCGGCCGCCCGATGCGCAGTTATCGATGACAAGATCGGGGTATTTCGCCCGCAGATCGTCCCACAGACGGTAGAGGTTCATGATGTACTTGATCTCGTTCATGCCGCCGCGGTCCATCTCGTCGGTGATGCGCCAGGACTGGAGAGGCTCCATGTTGAAGTCCTGACGGAAGCACTTGATGTCCAAGTCGTCAATGAAGTGACAGATCACGTTGAACAGGTATTCACGCACCTCGTCCTTGTCCAGACGGAGGAGGAGGTAGAAGCCGTCCAGCGGATACAGCCAGTCGGGATGCTCCACCGCAAGATCCGTGCCCGGATAAGCGCGTTCGGGTTCCATCCACAGCAGGAACTTCATACCCATGTCGTGAACCGTCTTCACCACGTCCTTCAGCCCGTCAGGATGCTCATCGGGACGCACCTGCCAGTTGCCGACCTCTTTATACCAGTCGCCCGCACCGGGGGTGCTACCCTTGCCGTACCAGCCTGCATCGATCCAGTAGTAGTCGGCCTTGACACCGTGCTCACGGTACTTGTTCAGATGGTACAGATTCCGCTCGGTGGTCATGCCCATGCCCTCCAGGGCGAAGGGGAACTGATCGGGGGTGAAGGGGCACAGCTCGTTCTTGATGAGACGGCGGAGCTTGTTGCTGCCTTGCACACGGGAACCCTCAAATTCCATCAGCAGAATGGAGGAGGTGCGGATGCGCTCGCCGGGATGGAGCTTGAAGGCGGTGTATTCCAGGCCGCTCTTGATCTCCAAAGTGTCCCCTTGGGTGTGGGCGAAGCGAGCGTGCCACTGACCCGACCAACCGATAACGGCCATCAGTCCACGATCGGGAGTGTAGAATTCAAAGAAGGGCATCTGTCCGCTGGAGGAGCGTCCGCCCATGGGATGGAAGGAGCGGGAGGCACCCAAGCCCAGCTTGGTCTCGTGGACCTTGCACTCCTCGGCGATGCGGTCGGAGTACAGGTAGGCCTCATAGCCTGCGCAACCGTCGGTGTTGTAGAGAGATAAGGGGGGAGTCTTGCCCGAGGCGTTTGCGAAGCACCAGGTAGCGTCGCAGTCCAGAATGTCGGAGATCAGGCCGCTGTCGTGCTCGCCCGTGTTCTCAAACCACAGCGTCCATTTGATGGCGTTGTAGGCAGGGAACTCCTCGATATGCAGCTCCACGCGCAGGCCGTCTGCATATTCATAGAGACGGCCGTACTCGGTAGGGGTGACGGTTACGTCGGCAAGATCGAAGGGCTTATTTCTGTAATGAAATGAAAAACGAGGTACAAGATTCATAATGCATATCCTTTCCATGCGGTTTGGTTTTGCGGTGGCGTTTTTTGTTATTATAAATCGGCGGGGACTTCTTGTCAAGAGAATCGGACAAAAAGGCAGAAAAAACAGACTAAAAGACACAAGAAACTTGTGCACTCTTGACAATACCGAGTGGGGTGTGCTATAATCGATTTGTCTAAGTAACAAGAAAGAAGGATGATTTATGAAAAAACGGCATTTATATATGGTAGCAGGACTTCTCTGCTTTCTGATGATTTTGGCTGCCTGCACAGCCCCACCCGCATCTTCCCCCGAGGAGACCGCGACCGGCGAAGCTTTCCCTGATGCAACGCAAGCCGAAGCCCAACCTGAAAAAGAAACCGAAACTCCGACAGAGGAGCAAACCGAGGCGCCGACCCAAGCGGAAACCGAGACTGAAACAGCGTCTCCCTATTTGATTCCCGATCCCACCCGTATTGATCTGACCACCTTTAACGAGGATTTGTTCAGAGCCGCTTTTCTTCGCGGATCGGGTGCTTATCCCGAGATGTGCGATGAAGGCGTGAAATTTATCGGACGCAGTGAGTCTCGGGATCCTTGCGTGCAATGGAACGTGAGCAAAATGTACAAAGCCGCAGGATACCCCACCTCCGCCGACGGTAAAACATATACGCCCTTTACACCCGAAGAGAAAAAGGTCATTGTCTTCAAGGTACAGGCCGAGTGGGGCGGTGCTTTTGAGATGTTTTACGCGACCGAAGATCGCAGGTCTGCCAGTGCCGGTTACTCCTTGACCGAGGTCTACGGAGGAGACTCCGAATTCTTCGGTGAACGCGTTTGGCAGTATATCATTTTCGAAGCAGATGAAGATACCCCCGGTTGGTCCACGCGCTTCAACGACGGCTTCCGCTTGGATTACACAAATTTCCTGGAAGCCAGAGATACGTTTCTTTTGGAAAAGATCGCCTTCTGCGCGGACCGTGCAGAGGCAGAGGCCTTCATTGCAGCCGATCGTGGAGAAGTGACACCCGCACCCGAAGTGGAAAAGGGCTTTTACGTTTGTCTCTATGAGGATCGGCTCCATATTCCCGAGGACAACGTGTTGGGGAAGGCTTATTCCTCTTTGGACAGTGCCATCAAGCGCTGTGACAGACAAAAGCAGTTTGGATATCGCGTAGCCAACGAAAAGGGAGAAATCGTCTATACACCGTATTCCTTGCTGCAATGCAACCTTTTGCGCGAGGGCAAGTACGTTACCGAGTACGCTCGCGAGATGAATTTCAAGTACGGTGATTCCTGTACAAATCCCGGCATTAACCACCGTCCCCTGCGCACCAGCTGTGACCGCCTGGTGGACTGGGTCCTCTATCGCGCGGGCTTTACGGATCAGCCCATCATACAGGGCTGTGTGGTGTCCAATCTCTATTCATGGTGCCAAGATATGGGCTTTATAAAGATCACCCGAATCGAGGATCTGCAGGCGGGCGACATCATCTTTGTCAATCCCCATCCCGTCGACGGCGGCCCCATGCACGTCTTCATGCTGGCCGAGGACGCAAGAAACGGTCAGGCCTTACGCTACGATCACGGCTCGGACAGCCGTATCATGTCCGTTCAACCCACGCTGGAGCCCATCAGCTACGAAAACGCCCCCTTCCTTTTCGCCTACCGTCCCGTTGTTACCGAGGAAAACAACATCTATTACAATGAATTGTATGCCCAAAACGATTGATCAAATTTATCCCAAAGAGGTATCATATGCGAGCTTTATTCAAAAAATACGTTTTATGCTTACTGACGGCCACCATGCTGCTTGGCAGCTTTGCCTGTACCCAGGCAACACCGCAGGAAACAGAGGCTTCCACCGAGGCTTTGACCGAAGCTTCCACCGGCGCTGCATCCGAGGAAAACACGACTGTACCCGAGGGATCCACCGATGACAACAGCGACACTTCCTCGGAAGAACCCCTCCCCCCCGCCGAGCCGGATCGCACCAAGCCCCAGGAAGGCCCCTTCTCCTCCACGGCAGACCTTACCTTCGAGCGACAGGAGGCTTCTTTGGTTGACAAGACGATCACCGAAGAGTACGAGTTCACTTCTGTAAAAGAATCCAGCACCATCTTCGCCATCGGCGAGGGAACGGCCAAGGGAAGCACGGTCATTCTTCCTCCTAAGACCGTCGCATCCTTGGGAATCGGTCTGAAGTTTAACGAAGATGTCATTGCAAAATATCAGTTCAAGCTTACCTCTTCCGATCCCGATGCCAATTATAACGCCACTTATTTTGGCCTTCGCCTGTCCGGTACGGGCGCTGCGCCCAACCATGAGTCCGCGCGCGTCTGGATCCTCATGAAGGATAACAAGATCGGTATGCGTACCGGCACATGGCCCAATTGCACACTCGTCAATGCTCCCGTGGACTTTGCCCAAGGCGAGCTTGTGTACGTGGAGGATGATCCTTCCACCAATATCATCTCCATGTTCTATGACAAGGATGGCGTAAAGACACCCCTGGCTACCCTCAAGATCACAGACACGCAATTGGAATTCTATCTGGAAGGAAGCGAGCAACCCGACATCGTGGAAAAGCTGTCGGAGCCCGTCAGCAAAACGGGATATGCACGTCTATGGACACATCATATGAAAAACAACGTCAAAATTTCCGACATCAAGGTCTCGGGTTCCTCTACCGTGACGACCTCCACTCCCATTGATATGCTGACCTCCCGTGACGTTTTTTCCGACACGTGGGTCGCCACCGATGATGTGGGACGCGTAACTCCCACGGGTACAACCACCATCGCCGCTACCGATAAGAAGGTCGGTATCTTCTATTTCATGTGGCACAATGCCACCGAGCAGGGGCAGAATCCCCTCTTCGACCATACCAAGGCCTACCTGGAGGGCGGCGTGGATGCCGTGTGGGATCTCGTCCCTCAGGGTCCTCTGGGATTTGCTCACTATTGGGCTGAGCCTTACTTTGGCTACTATAATTCCGATGACGAATGGGTCATCCGCAAGCACGGCTATATGCTGGCCGAAGCAGGCGTGGATTTTATCTACGTGGATGCTACCAACGGTATCATTTACGAGAGAAATCTGGAAGCACTTCTCCGTGTCTGGAGTCAAATGCGTGCTGAGGGCTATCAGGTGCCCCAGATCTGCTTCCATTGCGGCAATACCGATTCTTTGGCCGCCTCCTCCCTGAATTTCCTTTGGAACAATTACTATTCCGTTGACAAATACAAGGATATGTGGTTCTACTGGGACGGCAAGCCCCTGATCTTCTATCCCGATTCTTTGGCCAAGACCCTTTCCTCCGAGATCACGGATTTCTTCACCGCCCGTCAGAGCTGGGCATTTACCAACGATGAATGGTATACCTCCCGTCGCGGTCATGGCCGTTGGGCATGGGCTGATATGTATCCCCAGAAGCCCGGCCTCTCCCCCTCCGGTGAGGTAGAGCAGATGATCGTCATGTGCGGCTTCTGGGCAAACGGAAGCAACGGAACGAACGCAGGCCGCAGCTACACCCATGCCAACGGTATTCCCGCACATGAGGGCGATTGGGACTTCGGCTTTGCGCTCATGAATACGACTTCCGGTCTGGGTCTTGCTTTCCAGGAGCATTTTGATTACGCCATGGAAAAGAATCCTCCCCTCATCATGATCACCGGTTGGAACGAGTGGTGGGCAGGCCGTTGGGGTGGCGGTTCGGGTAATCCCGCACAGGGGCAGACCATCGCGGGTGAGTACAAGGTGGACGAGAAGAACCCCAAGTATCAGTGGTACTATGTGGACGCCTTCAACACCGAGTATTCCCGTGACATCGAGCCTATGACCGGCGGATTCAATGACAACTACTTCTACCAAATGGTACAGAACATCCGCCAGTACAAGGGTTCCCGTGCGCAGGAAGCTGCCTTTGAGCAGTGGGCGATCGACATCAAGGGTGACCACGGTCAGTGGAACATCGTAGGCCCCGAGTACCGCGATTATGAGGGTGATACCGTGGATCGCGATCACTTCTCTTACGTAGGCGATTTCCGCTACACCAACACCTCGGGTCGTAACGATTTTGTGACCTGCAAGGTTTCCGCAGATCCCGAAAACCTCTACTTCTACGCAGAGTGTGCCGAGGATATCACAGCTCCCGAAGGCACCAACTGGATGAATCTCTTCGTCGACGCGGATTGCAACGGTGAGACCGGCTGGTACGGCTACGACTACCTCATCAACCGCTCTCAGAAGGACGGCAAGGTCTCTGTTGAAAAGTTCGTGGGTCAGGATACTTGGGAATTGGAATCTGTCGGTGAAGCAGAATACGATCTGCGCGGCAATATTCTTCAGATCAAGGTGGCTCGTTCCGTGATGAATCTTGGTGATACCTTTGATTTCAAGTGGGCGGACAATTCCGTAGCAGACGGCAACGTGATGCAATTCCTCGATCAGGGTGATACCGCACCCAACGACCGCTTCAACTACCGCTACACCACCGTAAAAACTGAGGTCAAGCTCCCCGAGTGCCTGACCGAGGATATGATCGTGCTCAAGGCGGGATCTTACAATGCCTTCGCCGGCGGCAAGCAGGTGAGACTGGATGCCTCCAGCACCAAGGCTGTGCTCATGGGTCGCGGCGACAAGTACTATCTCCCCAAGAACTTTGTGGAGAACGTGATTGGCGTGTCTTGCGACGGCCTGGACACCTACGATCAATACGGCATTACCTACGTTATGCCTGCCGAGGTCATTGCGGCAGCAGGCAAGGCTGTGACGATCTCTGAGGACGGACTGGTAGTGATCTCCTCCGCTCCCATAGAGGACAAGGACGTGCTGACGACCCTGTATCGTGCACTCATGTAAATACGCACAAATAACAAAAATCCGAGTCCTTCCAAGGACTCGGATTTTTGTTATATCATTGTATGGTCGTTGCAGATCTGACCGATGCCATGTATTCGCGGGGAGAGATGGTCATTCTTCGCTTAAACACTTTGGAAAAATACTGTGCATCAGGATAGCCGCAACGGAATGCTACGTCGCTGACGCTGCTGAAGCCTTGACGAAGCATGGTGCAGGCGTGTTGGATACGCACTGTATGGAGATACTCCACGATGCCCACGCCCACGTGCCGTTTGAAGACGGTGGAGAGGTATTTCTTGTTGTATTTCAATTCGCTTCCCAACCGCTCCAAGGAGAAATCGGGATCGGAGAAATGCTCGTCCACATATTTTTGAATCATGGAAATGAGATCGATCCGTCCTTCGTCACGAGAGGAAAACTCGGGCAAACGACCGCCCAGATAGGCAAAGGTATGGAGCAGGACGGCCTCGCTGGCAATATCCGATATTTCCGTGGGGCTGAGAAGTCCTTGATTCCAGACGGTTTCCAGCTCCCAACAATCGGAATACAGCGGAGCTTTGGGGGAGATCCCCAGCTTGTCCATGATCCGATTTCCCCGTGCTCCCAAAAAGCTGATGTACATATATTTAAAATCGGCAACCGACTCAATGGCAAAGGGCTCGGCAGGGAAGGAGAAGAATATATCCCCTTGCTTCAAAAGCAGAACCTCGCCGCGGGTGTGCAGCTTTCCCGTCCCTTGAAGGACAAAATATACGGTATAAAGGGATTTCAAACGCAGACCCGTATAGATCTGCTCCTTGGTTTCCAAAACGAAATGAACGGTATGAATACTATGGTCGTTGACCTCGCGCGGGACGAAACGACAAACGTTCTGTTCAAGCATAATCCTACCTCCTTGGGTGGAATGGCATCAGTATAGCATATATTTTGAGAGAAGTCAACTGCGACATGACCAATTTCCACAAATATGTGGAAATTAACTACAGACTATCAGGGATTGCCTGTGGTATAATAAAATAACGGAATGGGAGCAACTGCCGTTGTGACATCCCGCCATTTGCATCCTAAAATGAAAGGAAAGATCATCTATGAAAAAAGTACGTATTGGTGTTTTGGGTGCCTATCGCGGCACCAGTATGATCAATTATTGCAAGCGAGCCGACCACGCCGAGGTGGTAGCTATCTGTGACAAGAGTCCCGAGGCTCTTGATGCCCAAAGAGCGGCCGCCGAGGGGCTGAACATTACATTTTACGATCATTTTGACAAGTTCATTGAGCACGATATGGATGCCGTGGTGCTGGCCAATTACGCCAACGAGCACGCTCCTTTTGCCATCCGCTGCCTGAAGAAGGGTCTGCACGTCTTCTCCGAGGTTCTGCCTGTTCAGAACATGAAGGAGGCTGTAGAGCTGGTGGAGGCTGTAGAGGAGAGCGGTCTGGTCTATGCTTACGGCGAAAACTACTGCTATATGCCCGCCCCTTATGAGATGAAGAAGCTCTACGAGAGCGGTGAGATCGGCGAGTTTGAATATGGCGAGGGTGAGTACATCCACAACTGCGAGTCCATTTGGCCCTCCATTACCTACGGTGAGTCCGATCACTGGCGTAACGGCGGTTATGCTACCTTCTACTGCACCCACTCTTTGGGTCCCATCATCCATTCCACCGGTCTTCGTCCCGTATCCGTCGTTGGCTTTGAGGGCACCAAAAACGCCCGTGGCTTGAGAACCGGACGCAGAAGCGGTCAGTTTGGCATAGAAATGGTGACGTTGGAGAACGGCGGTATTGTCAAGTCGATTCACGGCAATCTGTATAAGAATTCTATCTGGTACACCATGTACGGCTCCAAGGGTCGTATGGAGTGCGGCCGTGAGGACGCAATGGACGGTCACATCGCCAAGATCTATGTCAACAAGGACGAGTACGACGGCGGATATGAGACGGGCAGTCTCCGTTCCTATTGTCCCGAGCACGCGCCCGCAGATGATGTGGCAGGCTTCGGTCACGGCGGTTCCGACTTCTTCTCCATGTACTACTTCATTAAGAAGATCCTTGGTGACAAGGATGCGGACACCATTGACGTGTATGAAGCACTGGATATGTTCCTGCCCGGCTTGTTTGCCTATCGCTCCATTTTGGCGGGTGGCATCTCTGTTGAGATTCCCAACCTCCGCAACAAGGAGGAGCGCGATGCTTGGCGCAACGACACCGCTTGCACCGATCCCAAGGCTGCCGGAGATATGCTCTGGCCCACCATGTCCACGGGTACGCCCGATATTCCTCAGGCGGTCTATGACCACATGAAGGAGCTGTGGGACGAGGAGTGCGCCAAGACCGAGGGCACTTACCGCACCGCCGCTTTGACCCAGGGCAGCAAGCAGTAAGCTTATCATCGTATAACCAACGACGGCGAAGGCGCTGATGCTCCCGAAGATCGTATAAAACCAAAGACCGACAATCCTTAAGGATTGTCGGTCTTTTCTTGTGGTCAACTCAAAATACGCTCTTATGTTTTAAGCGTCGATTCGCTCAATGATCTCAAAGCCGTCGTCGGTCTCCTTCACGCGGAACAGGCGGGGACGCTCATTGGGGTTGACGTTGGTGCTGTGGAGAATGAGATACAGCTCGCCGTCAAAGCCGTCGAAGAGCATACCGTGGCCGCCGTCCTGGTCATAGATGAAGTCGTCGGCGTGGCGCCAGGGGCCGTGGATGCTGCCGCTGTCGCTGATGGCCAGCGCCTGGACGTACCAGTACTGGGGGCCTGCGTGGAAGCCCGACCACAGCATATAGAGCTTGCCGTTCTTACCTCTGCGGAAGAAGGGACCGTCGGTAACGTAGTTGCGGGAGGTGGGATCCACCAGGGAATACGACCATTCGGCACCGCTGGCGCGGAGAATGGTCTCGGGCTCACCCACGGGGGTGGTAAGGTCGGCGGAGAGAGGCATGATCTCAATGGTACCGTCTCCGACCTGTGTCCATTCGTGGCAGAAAGCCGTCCAAGGGTTCCCCTCATCGTCCACGTAAAGGGTGGCATCCAGGCAAGTCCAATCTCTGGGGGTCATGGGGCCGTCGGTGAAGGGAAGGAAGGGACCCATGGGGCTGTCGCTCTTCAAAATCTGGGAGGCACGGGTGATGTCCCCACCCTTGAAGCTGGCGAACATATAATAAGCGTCGCCGTAGTGGTAGACCTCGGGGGCGAAGAAGTCACGATCCGACCAGAAATCTGCGGGGCGGGTGAAGCACTCGTGGGGCTCGCTCCATTCCATGAGGTCGGTGGAGGTGTAAACGTCCAATCCCTGCCAAGGGATGACCTTGGTGCTGGGACCGCGACGTGTGCCGTAGAGATAATATACGCCATTTTCGGCAAAAATGAAGGGATCGCGGAGATGAATATCACAAAGCTTCATAGTATTACTCCTTATGTATAAAAGTATAGGTATATTGCAGCACGAAATTTCGGAACAGTCAAGGGTGATGACAAGCCATCACTCCAACCAGATATCGCGGATGCTTTGGATTTCTTCTTCGGTGACACCGATGTGCAGAAGATATGCATGGATCTTTTCCTGAAGGGTGTCATCCTCGTCTCCGAAATCGTCAAAGCCGTTGACAAGTCTGTTCATATTGGTGATGAGCAGGGGGAATTCTGCCTCGCTGAACGCGCCCTGCTGGGAGAAGAAGGAAGTGTAATACTCGTGGCGCAGGGTGTCCTCGTCCACACCCAGCAGACCGAGGAGCAGGAACGTGGTCGTGCCTGTGCGGTCACGCCCCATGGAGCAGTGGAAAATGATGGGATAATTCTTCTCATCCGCAAAGACGGAGACGGTTTGCTTGACTACCCCATACATCTTTTCCTCGAAAATGTGCTCGTACCATTGCATAGCGACAGAAATATGCTTGACAGAGCTACCCAGAGGAGAGCTGCCGCCACCGCGCAGATCAAGATCTGTGCGGATGCTCAGCGTTTGCAGGGCGATCTCCTTGGCCTCCGCTGTGATGCCGTCCAGCTGCGCTGAGCGGTAAGCGAGATTTTGTCTGATTCTTCGGCCGTCGGCTGTGATGTAGCCGCCGATGTCTCGCACGTTGGAGACACCGTCCAGCTTGATGAAACGGGGATAACCGTCCTCGGTGGCAAACACTTGTACGGGAGACGCATCTCCGCCTGATCTGACTTGCCAATAGTAGGTCGTGCCGATGTTCAGATTATAGACCTCTGCACGGGTATCGGTTGCGGTGATCTCCAGCGCATTCGTCATGTCCGGCTGCTTGGAGATCAGGACGGTGTAGTGCTTCCCCTCGGAAGCATTTGCGTCCTCCCAGGTAAGGGTGACAGGGGCGGGCGTGCAGTACTCGCCCTTGAGATAGCCGTAATTCACGTTCTGCACGACGGACAGAGGAGCTTTGGCATGATTGTAGATCACATCGGATGCTAATATCACGTGACGGTCGCCGTCGTAGGGTGCGGTCAGGGTAATGGTTGTTTGTTCGTTTGAAAATTTCACCGTCAGCGCCTCCTCTGTAAACGCTTTGCCAACGTAGTTGTATACGTCTGTCACGATCTTTCCGTTCAGCTCGTAGCGGGGAAGTCTTGCTTCCGTAATGCCAGAAGCGTATCGAAGCGCAACATATACACGCATGGAGCCGAGTCCTTCGCCCAAAATCTCCACGTCCATGGCAACAGATTTGTCGGTTACCAAAGCGGAAAGCTGCTCACGCACGTAATCTGCTTTATTTTCCACGTCTGCGGAGCAGATAAAGTTGGTTTGCTCCAAGGCGGTCTGCGCGGCTTTCAACGCATCCGTTGCGCGGATGGACAAGGGCTGATAGACAAAGGGAATATCAATATGAAGAATATAGTTGTTCTTCTGCGTCACGCCGCGCACCAGAAAGCGGTAGGACGTCCCCTCCGTCAGTTGCTTTCCAAGATCAAGGAATGCGTTGGCCAACAGATGAGAAAATCCGTTGTCGCTCATTTCCAGCAGCTGCGGCGCGAGCCATACGATCTGCCCGTCGTCATAGGCAAGATCTTCTGCGACTACCGCGTATTCTACAGATTTGATGCCCTCAGCGCAGGACAGGGAGCTGTCGGTCAAAAACAGCAGTCCCGAAGGATCAAAGGTCTCCTGCCATTGTCCTCTCGCGTCGTGGGATGCGCCGTACTGGCCGTCAGTGGTGTCCAGCCACGCGCCCGTGATGGCGGGGATGACGGCGGTATGTTGCTTGTTCAGGGTGGTGCCGTCGGCCAAAGTTACGGTAGCTGTGTATCGCAGAGAACCGTCTGTTGCACTGGTATTTTTTCGGTAGGCAGAGCCTTCTACGGTGATTTCCGCTTGAATATCTGCCGCTGTAAATCGAGCGGCTATGACGTTGGCAATGGCCTCAGCTGCACCTGCGCGGAAGAAGCAGTTACCGAAAACCTCGTCCACGATCAGAAATTCATCGGGACTGATGGTGAAATTTACGCTTTGCACGTAGCAATCGGTATTGTTCTTGTTGCGGAAATACATCTGGAAGGAGCGGATATAACCGTCGCTGTCGGCAAGCTCCGCATAGTCCTTCACACCGAGATCCACCGTGACCCATTCCTCTGTGGCTCCACCCATGGAACCGCAGGAATTGATAAAGGCGGCATTGTTTGTCTGGTCTGCTGTGAGAATACGCATGGAGCTGGCGGGCGCATCGGCCGTGGTCTTGAAGGTCAGGGTCATACCTGTGACCGAAGAAGCCAGAATGGGTGTTGCCACGGTGACGGTAATGCCGCCCTGATCCTTTCCGTGGGAGGACATCAGGTATGCCCCACCGTCCCCTGTGTCTACGTAGCCGCAGGTGTCACAGGTGGCCACGTCGTGGCAGTTGAAGCCTACCTTTGTGGAGGATATGATGTATTGGCCGTTCAAAGCGGTGAAATCCAAAGAGATCTGTCCCATTGCTCTTTTTCCCTCGGAGGACACCTCGGCGGACTTGGTATCGGGATTATGATAGGCGGGGATATGGAAGGACAGATCTTCGTATACGTCTCGTTGAGGCTTTTCGGGTTGTTCTTCCGTGGATGTGTCGGGAGAGGTAACCGATTCGGTATTTGCTTCGGTGATTTCGTCGGTTGCTTGTTCTCCCGTATCTGCCTCGGGAGACTCGGTTGTTTCCTGCCCTGCGGTGATCTGAGGCGCAGGAGGGGCGGGTGTTTCCGTGCAGGAACCCATTGTGGGGATAAGCCCGGCAATCAGGAGGCAAAATACGATTTTCGCAAGAGATTTCATGGGACTTTCCTTTCTGCTTGTATTGCGGATATTATACCATAACCAAATAGAAATTGCAACAAATCGGGCAAAAAAGTAGATATTATCCAAGAATTAAGGAACTTTGGAAGGGTGGTGCATATGTGATACAACGCTTGAGAAAGTGGCAAAACCACCTGCGCATGAAGGTGCGCCTACTTATTTTTGAAAGGAAAAATACCGGTATATGCTGAGGTGTTCAACATATACCGGTAATGGTGTGCCGGCTTCAAAGTAAATCCAAGGTCATGCTTGGTGAAGCAGAAGCACCCTCCCGTTGGTTATAGCAACGGCAGCTCGGTCATGCGCAGCTTGGCGCAGCCGTAGGGATACAGCTCCACGGTTTCGGCCTCAGAGAGAGGAATCAGACTCTGCGGTACCTTGGCGCAGACCGACGCATATCCGTCCTCGAGACCCCAAGGGATTCTTTTGACCTCTGCTTTCAGCACAACGGGCGGATGCTCGGAGCTGAAGGGAACGTCGGACATATCTCGCTTTTCAAGCTTGAAGAAGGGGGACGCATAGGCGTAATTCCACGGAGACGTGGGCAGATACTCATAGTCGCAATAGGGGAATTTTCGCTCCACACCGTTGCGCTCAAACTCCAGCATCCTCTTTTCATAGGAGACGGGCAAGGAGAACACCAAAGAGCCGCACTGGACGCATTTCAGATCATGGGGTCTTTCCACAAGATTCGGAAGGGTGTCAAAGGTGACGTTGATGTGGGTTGGCTGACCCGCGGGGATCTCAAAGCTCAGCACCTCGCTGTAGATGGTCTCCTGTCCGTTGACACGAAGGTTTTGGGCAAAGGAGGGAACTCTGACCTGCAGGCAAACCGGCTTGTCCGACGTCACGTCATAGGCGAAGGTGTTGTCAAAGGGGTAATTCGTCTGGAGGGAAACGGTCAGACCGTCCGCCTTGAGCGTTGCGGGGACGGGAAAGGCGGAGAGGACCGTATCGCCGCTGTGCATGAACGCCGACAGGGCGAATTTGGGCCAGGCCTGGTTAAAATTGGCCGTACAGCAACCATAATTGGGCTCCAGACCGAACAGGTGCGCCTCGCCTCCGTTGGTGCGGAAGACGGGCTTGCCGGGGAAGCGCTCGCAGGCGATCTGGTTGCTCATCTGCAGGTACTGATGGGTCCACATATCGTCGCTGATGGTAGCGGGAAGGGCGTTGAAGGCCAGAAGCTCCAGCCGCTCGGCCCATTTGGAGTCACCCGTGTAGGCGTACAGATGCTCGTAGGCGTACATCTGCTCCGCCACGGCGCAAAGCTCGGTGCCCTGAATGGGGCTGAGACCCGACAGGCATTCGTCACCCGTAAAGAGTCCCACGGGGGTGCCGTTGTAGGCCTTCAGCACGGTCATGAGTCTCTCGGCCACGTCGGTGTAGTCCGCGCCCAGAATGTCACAGCTGACCGCCTCGTACTTCAACATCATACCGAGGTTGACGATATGGGTATCGAAGGTCCAACGGTTGAGGGGGGTCTTCCACAGCTCGGTCATGGCGGCGTAGTCCGCGCCCTGCTCCTTGATGATCTTTGCCAGCTCCACAACCCAGTCCTCACGGTAACGCTCCCAAATGAAGTCTATGGCGATGAAGCTCTCAAACCAGCGGTATTTACCCCAGCCGAACAGGGATATAGTCTTGCTCTCCAGCAGCTCGTAGTAGTTTTTCAGCACACGGTAGAGCACCTCGGGGATACGCTCGTCCCCCGAGCATTCGTAGTAGACCACCAGCACCTTGGAGATGAGCTGTACTGCCCAGGTGTCGTACCCGGGGATCTTCTCCTCGTCGCAGGGGCAGATCCAGCCGCTGGGCTTTTGTTGGGCAAGAATGGCATCCACGTATTTGCGGGCTCGCGCGATCATGTCCTTGTTGTCCAGTAGGTAAGCAAGGGGAATGAAGCCGTCCAGCCAGTAGGGAACCCGCTCCCAGCCCTCGGCGTCCCCGCCGATCCAGGCGCTGTCCCTGACGTCTCGCCAGACCTTATCCAGATTTCCGCTCAGTCCCTCGGCCTGGATCTCCAGCTGACGCCGTACCCAGCCCTGCGGAGAAAGCTCCTTCGCGGTATAGAAATTCCATGTACGCATGATACGCCTCCTTGTATTTTTATATGTATTATATCACATTGAAAAACAAATGTTCATTGCTGAAAATGGATAGTATATTGACAAAAGCACACAGTTCGGCTATAATAGAGGTATACGATGGCTTGAAAAGGAGTTTCCCATGCACGGAATTGATCTGAACAGTCCGATCCAATATGAGTTTGCCTCCTTCCGTTTTTTTGAGAAAAAGGAGCATCACATTGAACGCTTTTGTTGTGTGAATGTTTTGCTGATGGTCTATGAGGGGGTACTGCGGTTTTCCGAGGACGGCGAGCAGGTAGAGGTGGGCGCGGGTGAGTACTATATCCAGAGAAAGAACCGCTATCAGGCGGGGGAGCTTCCCAGCGACGCGCCCCATTACCTGTTCGTGCATTTTGATGGGGAATGGAGTGAGCAGCCCGACGCATTGCCCTACAGAGGAAGCTTCGACTATACCAAGCTGTCCGAGCTTATGCAGCAAATCGATACCGCTTCACATCAAAAATATGTGTACGCGGAGCAGCAGTATTTGTTCCACAAGCTGCTACTGTCCTTGCGGCAGAAGATGCCTTCCAATACGCTCGCCGACAGATTATCCAAATACGTGGAAGAGAATATCGCGGCAATCACGTCCCTGGCGGATCTTTGCGAGGCGTTCCATTACAGTATGAATTACGTAGAACGGTTATTTCAGCGGGAATTCGGCGTATCACCGATCCACTATATCAATGACGTGAAGATCAAGAAGGCCATGTATCTGCTGGAAACAACGTCGAAGCCGATCTCCGAAATTTCGGAGGAATGCGGTTATTTCGACTATCCGTATTTTTTTAAACGCTTTGTTCAAAAAACAGGGGTCTCCCCATCAGAATGGCGTAAGATCATCCAGAGAAATCCCGCAAACAGGGATTTTTAGGACAGAAGATGACTAAGAATTCTGACAGGGCGTTTAATGAAGCAATATGCACACAGCGGAGCACGGTGTACTGCACCATGGAAAGTATTTCAACCGTATTGACTCCATTGGAGCTATGTGCTATAATGATTTCAAATCGGTGTCGGTCACGAGAAAAAGTGCACAGGCGTGCAGAACGGTCGGGCATCCTTTTCGGTTAGCTGTGCTTGAAACAATATATGTATGCGTGAGGTGAGATCATGTCGAAACTGCCTGTTCCCATTTCGTATCAAAATGAAGCGTGTCAGTGTGGCAAATACCTGTATGCCGTCGGTGGCTATCATTCTACCGACACGGGCTGCCCCGCGTGGGGCACGTCGGATCCCTCGGATATCCGCTTTATAGGAGATCACCTTGGCGATCTGGTCATCACGTATGCCGATGGCTCCTCCGATACCGTCCCCCTGATTCTGGGCTATCCGCTTTGGCCCATTCCCGAAGGAAACGCATGAAGCTATGGTGACTTTGAACGGCGAATCCTATACCGTTCCTGCCGAGGTGTGCGGTGATGCAACGTGGGCATGGCTGACCGTGGATGTGGGCACCCTGTAAAGTTGATGTGACCGTAAGACGTATCCCCGATCGACTGCATTGTAAGGTCCTGCGGCCTTACGGGATCCAGATTCATCAAAGGCGTATCAAAATCAAGAAAGCACTGCGGATGCAGTGCTTTCCTGCTTTATGGGGAGTCATGACTTGCGTATATTGAACATGGAAATATCACTATGTGAAGCTTCGCACATTCTCCGACTGACAAGCGAGCTTGTTGATCTTTGCGTGGCGAATGCGAACCCGTTCTTTGCACGCTGTGTCGGTCTTGACGCATACCTGTCAGTCTTTCTTTTTAAGAGCGATAACAGCGGCGATCGCTGCAAACAATACAGCAACTGAACCTACAGCGGAAGAACAGCCTGTATCATCTTGCTTGCTATCATTTTCGTTATTTTGCTCTTGGGTCACTTCTCCGGCAGGAGAGGTAGTCGTGCCTTCCATCGGCTTGTCGGAGGTTTCTTCCGAGGGCGTTGCGGAGGTTTCTTCCGAGGGTGTTACTGTGGGCGCTTCAGAGGGCGCTTCCGAAGGTGTCTCGATAGACTCCTCGGTTTCGGGGACTAAATCGGGATCTTGCGTGATGACATATGCGTCACTGTACGCATAAGCTTCCTCAACCGAGCGGAAGATGCCTGCCCAATGGAAATTGAACGTGTTCTTTTCTGCATCGGTATCCAAAAACATCTCCAAATAATCGAATCGCAGACTGTTGATGCGGTCTACCCACGCGTCTGCATAGGTTTCCTCATCCAAAAGCTTTTGCATATCCAATACGAAAAGCGTCCAACCGCTCTCACCGTAGGAACGGTTTGCCTCGTCCCAAATGTTAAACGGAACCTTATGAACACCGTCGGCCATGACGTACTGACCTGTGGAATATTGCAGCTCACCCTTTTCGATGATCGCATTGGGATCTTCAATCAAAAATGCCACGACGGGGAAATCCTTTGCCTGATAAGACATGGTTTTTCTGATGTTCCACGTATGGAAGCCCGTAGCTTCGGTGGGAGAGATGCGGAAAGCACCGTTACCCATGGCATCCATCGTCATGCCCTGCACGCCCAGCTTGCCACTCCAGGACGATCCGTTTGCATCAAAGAGCAAACAAGGCTTGCCTGCTTCAATGGTAGAGGAATCCGCCAGCTCCGCGATCACAACGGGATTGGCCTCGGGAGCCTTTGAATCCGAGCCAACGGGGGTGGAGGCATCCTCTTTAGAGGTACCGTACTTCAAAATCGTAGCCTCGACAACGCCGTTTGTCTGGCTGGAGCAGAAGGATACGCCCACATAAAACTCGCCGTGCTCATTCAGCGCTTTCAGATGCTTGGTCACGGCGGGAGAGCTGACGACAACGTCGCAAATGCTGATGATGTAGTTGTCTCCGCTCTTTGTAACCGAGAACGTGAAGATCTCCTTGCCGTTTTCATCCAGCTTGGGATCAATTTGAGGCTGTGATACCAGCGTCATGGTCGAGGGCTCGCCCGAAATAAAGCTTTGGGCGATCGCACCGGCATCAGAGGTGCCATTGCTGAAACGGTTCAAGCTGAACCAACCCTGACCGTAACCCGAGGTGTGACCCTGAGCCAGGCTTTGCTGATTCCAAATGCTGAAGGAGACCCAGTTGTCTGCCTTCCCATCCTCGCCGCCGTAGGTGAAATTATCCACGCGGACCTCCATATAAACGCCGTCATCCAGATCCACGGGATCCTTGGTTTGAGCGGTGCCGTAGGTGGGGCAGTTGGTATAGTCGGGGGAGATCATATGGAAACCGTCATCCGTATACTCATAGCCCGGGGCAGGAGTGTAGGAGGGATCTTCCCCTTCGGGCGGAGGATTATAGCCGTCAGATGCTCGGTAGGTGGTCCAATCACCCTCCACTTCGGCGGCTGAAGAATGAATTGCCATTACAGGCATGGTCGAAATGATCATCAACAGGATCATTAAAATAGAAAGTGCTTTTTTCATAGTATTCTCTCCTTTTAAAAAATTACGTAAGAAAATTTGCTTTGTTTCGCGTTATGACAGCACGCCTTTTTGCAGGATGATATTGGCATAAAGCTTTTTTTCTCCGGTTGCAATGATCGCATATGCATTCCTTGACAGATCGTAGAACGTATGGCGTTCTGCTTCACATACGGTATTGGCACCTCTTTCGTCAAATTGAGATATTTTTGCTTTATATTCCTCCCAAATAGGAGTTTCAACGGAGTCACCCGGTGTGACTTGCATCAATGTGACCGCGTGCTCCACATATTTATCCAAGGGGAGTAGAGTCAGGATGGCTTCCAGTATTTCTACCGCACCGTGACCGTCTGCGCGAAGCACGATCGCATTTTTCCCGATACTCGCGGCGGGAAAATTGGCGTCAGCGATCACCAGACGGTCTCCGTGACCCATTTCGCATAAAACTTTTAACATTTCGGGTGACAGAATGGGAGGGATGTTTTTCAACATAATCAATTCCTCTGTTCGGTTTTTTCATTGATTCAGACCGTGAGGTCCAATGTTTTTCTTTCTCCGGCCGCAAGCCTGAGCCTGCACCGTTCAACACCATAAAGCAGAAGACCGGTGTCAACCGCGCGGTGTGCCATGATCGTTAAGCGCACAGCGCCTTGTTCGTTCCAGTCAATATCCACCGTACCCTCGGGGAACACCAAGCCGCAAACAGAGCCGTGAGTCAGGCGCGCGGGCAAGGCGGGCAGAATAGAAAGTGCATCCTTCTGATAGAAGAACAGCATTTCCTGCAGGGCGTTGACCGCGCCGAAGGCGGCGTCAAGCTGAACGAAGGCTTCTCCGTTCCATTCAAGTGTGATGCCCATTCTTCGCCAGTCATTATGGGTAGTCATGAGAGAATTCATGACCACGCTTTTGGCCATTACATCCAAGCATTCCACGGATTTTTCCGCCTCTCCCATGCGCGCGTAAATACTCGCCATGTGGGCAAGAGACCAGCCTGACTGAGCCCCCAGCTCCCTCAGCCTGACTGCCTGCTTGAAGGCTTCAAACAGCGCAGGCTGACCGTGCGCCGTTATCTCGCTACCCGGGAACACGGGGTATATGTGAGATAAGTGACGGTGATGGTAGTTATCCTGAATGTCTGGGTGCATCCACTCCTTGATCGCACCGTCCTCATTGATCATGTAGGGCGGGATCTTGGCAAGGAGCTTGCGGAAGGAGGTCTCCTCGTGTGCATACATTCCCGTGATCTCTATGCCGCAAAGCAGATGGGTCAAAAGCTCCTTGAGGACAGCAAAATCCATGGTGGCGTTTTGCGCCACCACACCCGTATGACCCTTGGGGGTGTTTTCAGGGGAGACCGAAGGATAGAGGCGGATGTAGTCACCGTCCTCTACCGCATAATCTCGATAGAACAGAGCGGCTTCGTACATGAAGGGAAGAATCTCTTCTCGAAGGAGGGCTTCGTCTTGGGTGTAGAGATAATATTCCCAAAAGTGGCGGCAGAGCCAACCTGCACAGCTGATCCAGTTGACAATGACCGCAACGGGAACGCCGGGACCGGAAGCGTAGGGCGTGGTATAGGCAGATATCCAAATGCCCCGCGACCCAAACATCTGCTTGGCGCACTCGCGCAGCTTTTCGAGCTTCGCTGTATAGTAGCGAAGCAAAGAGGGAATGGCGTAGGATAGGCCACCTGCCATGGTGTGCCAGTAGGTGATCTCTACGTTTTCATTGGCCACGTATTGGCTCCAGGCCAGATGATGGTCTCCGTGCCACAAGCCGTACAGGGGAACGGGATTTCCTTTTTCAGAGGCGGCTGAGATGAACAGATAGCGGCCAAACCGCCAGATCCGTTCCAAAAGTGCGGGAGAGGCCTCGCCGTCATAGGCCTCGTCCAGCATCTGCTCGTTGGTGGCGGCGAAGGCCTCATCATCGGCAAGCTCTACAGTCACGCTGTCATAGAGCGGCTTGTGGAGGGCGACGTGCGCTTGCAACAGCTCGTCGTAGGTCTTTCCCATAACCGCATCCAGCGAGCCATCAGAGCCGTTGGAAGCGCAACGGATCAGGATCATGTAGTCCGTGCCTGTGACCGTCAAGGCATGATCGCTCACAGTTGTCGAAACATCGCCCGCAAATTCCACCTTGACCTCGGTGTAGCGATCTGCAGAGGCACGGTATATGCTACGTTCGGTGGTGACGCATTCGGCTACAGCATTGTATAACCGAAAATCATAGGTGGCTGTAAAGGGATTGTCGGCCTTCATCCGCATGACCGTTACGTCAGCATCGCGGGAAACGAAGGCATCGCGGCGGAAGTGACAGCCGTTGATCGTGAACTCAACGAAGGCCTCTCCCGTTTGCATATTTACGCCGCGGCGGTAGTGCTTGAAAGGCGCAGACGGGGTGAAGGCCATGTCCAACCATCCCAAGGGGTGTGGACAGTCAATGGGGGTACCATACCCCGCATCTCTCAGGGCACGCGGTAGATTTTCCTCGTTGGCAGCTGCGTAATCGCCCCGATCCAATGCTTCTCGCATAGACTTGATCGCATGGGTAATGTCGGGGATCTCACGGTCGAAGCCCCCTTCCCACAGATCGTGACGGTTGAAATGGATGCATTCCTTCCCGATGGCACCGGGGATCAGAACGCCGGTCAAGCCATTGCCGAGGGGTAACGCCTCCCGCCAAAGCTCCTTGTGCCACGATGCGGGCTTTTTCAAGGTATAGATGTGTCTACTCATGTGTACGCTCCTTTATAACTGCCGTAGGTGTGGCTATAGCCGAAGAGAGGCGAACTCACACGACTCTCTTCGACTATAGGATGTCAGAAGACGGCTTTAGCTGTTTTCGCTCGTCTTATATTCGTTTACAAATTCCTCCACCTGATTTTCATAATTCTTCTCAACGAGAACGGGACAGGTAAGATGACCCTTATAGGCCGAGATGTATTCGATCATCCACTTGTAATATTGATCTCCGTGACCGCCCTCCATGGGCTCAATATCACGGCTATATTCCCGGTTATAGTTATCGACGAAGACATATTCACCGTCTTCCAGCTGCAGGCGCTGGGCAGTCCACTCGTTCCACCAGGACAGGGTTACGATCTTAGGACGGATCTCAAAGGTCGAGAGCCGGCTTAGCCCAATAATGGAACTGGGGCGAGGGTCCCCAATTTTGCTTGCCTGCCAAAACCTCGGAAACATTATACCAACTGTCAACGGTACCGCCTGATTTACCCAGAATGGCGTCAAACCAGACCGAATAACAAATGGAAACAAGGTCATTCTTATGTGTGATATCCCTTCTTGGTATTTTATACGATGCCACAGAAATGACATCTCATAAAACTCGTAGATGTACATTCCGGCACGGCAAAATAAAGATTGCCGATTTATTTACCAAATAACGGCCCGAAGTTGGCACAGGCTCTGTAGTCCGCGCTCTCCTTGTCCATGCCGAAGGCGTTCCATGCGGCGGGACGGAAGATCTTGTCCTCGGGAACGTTGTGCATACACACGGGGATACGGAGCATGGAGCAAAGGGTGATCAGATCCGCGCCGATGTGGCCGTAGGAGATGGCACCGTGGTTGGCACCCCAGTTGTTCATGACCTCGTAGGCGGTCTTGAAGGGAGAGCCCTCACGGCCGTCACAGCGAGGGGCGAACCAGGTGCAGGGCCAGGTGTAGTCGGTGCGCTTCCACAGGGCATCTGACACGTCTGCGGGCAGCTCCACCGTCCAGCCCTCAGCGATCTGCAGCACAGGGCCGAGACCCTTGACCAGGTTGAGGCGGATCATGGTGGCGGGCATTTCGCACTTGGTCTCAAAGCGGGAGGAGTAGCCGCCGCCGCGGAAGTAGCCGAGATCGGCGTAGTTCCAGGTGGTATTCTCCATGACGGCCTTCATGTCGGCCTCGGTCATGTCATACCAAGGCTTCATGACGCCGTTGCCGTTCTCATCCTTGACAGCACCGTTGGCGTCCAGACAGCAAGCCCCCGAGTTGATGAGGTGAATGATACCGTTGGCAGCCTTGGCTTTGCCGTCCATGTCGTAGCCCGTGACGCGCTTGACGGATTCGCCGCTCCAGTAGGTACGCACGTCGGCGAACATCTGGGCGCGGTTGGTGAGCAGCTTCATGAAGAGCATACCGATGCCGTTCAGCACGTCGTTCTCGGTGGCCAGGATGTAGGGCTCGCGGGCGCCGTTCCAGTCAAAGGAGGTATTGAGCATAGCCTCGGGGAAGTCACAGTTGGGGTAGAAGTCGGTCCACTGACGCTGACCCTGGAAGCCGGCGGCGATGGCGTTGTGACCCACCATCTCCTCACGGCAGGTGTCGGGGAGATTTTGGTTGCCGTTCATCAGATCCTTGATGATGACCATCATCTTGGTGACAAACTCCCAGTCGGCGTCCTTCTCGTCGCGGGTCTTCTGAAGCTCGGTGGGATTCTTGTCAAAGCCCTCGATGCAGTTTGCCTTGACCCAAGCCAAAGCCTTCTCATACTCGGCCTTGTCGTAGATCTCCTCGGTCATACGGCGGATGATCTCCACCTCGTCCACGGATTCTACGCGCATACCAAGGTAATCCTCAATGAAATCGGTGCTGATGATGGAGCCGCCGATGCCCATGCAAATGGAACCGATCTGCAGGTAAGACTTGCCTCTCATGGTGGCGGCGGCGATAGCGGCGCGACCGAAGCGCAAAAGCTTTTCTTTGACGTCCTCGGGGACGGTGGTATCGTCGCAGTCCTGCACATCGTGACCGTAGATGCCGAAGGCAGGCAGACCCTTTTGGGCGTGGGTCGCAAGGACGGACGCAAGATACACTGCGCCGGGTCTTTCGGTGCCGTTAAAGCCCCAGACGGCCTTGATGGTGTGGGGATCCATATCCATGGTCTCCGCACCGTAGCACCAGCAGGGGGTGACGGTCAGGGTGATGTCCACGCCTGCCTTGCGGAACTGGTCGGCGCAGGCGGCGGCTTCACCCACGCGGCCGATGGTGGTGTCGGAGATGACCACCTTTACGGGCTCGCCGTTGGAATACTTGAGATTTTCTTCAAAGAGTTTGGCGGCGGTGCGGGCCATATTCATGGTCTGCTCCTCGAGTGACTCGCGGACACCGAGGACACCGCGTCTGCCGTCGATGGTGGGGCGAATGCCGATGACGGGGTATGAACCTACGTAACGGTTGGTTGACATATTGTTTTCCTCCTTTAAAATATGTTGATCATGTGTTTTTCAATGGATCTCTTGGTTTGAAAAGTCGGTGAAAAGCAAAAAACTGTTTGTTTTTTACTAGTATATCAAAAATAATGTGTGTTTTCCAATGAATTGATGACAAAAAATGAGCAATTATTAACTTTTTGCGGCGGTCGGGGCTGTTTTTTTAAAAAAGCGAATACTCCGTGCGGTTTAGCACGGAGTATTCGCTTTGCGTATGGGATTGACGGTTTATTTGTTCCGAAGGTCGATCTGTTGTCTGTATTCTCTGGGGGTCATTCCTTTGGCTATTCTGAACGTGCGGTTAAAACTGCTGAGTGTCGTAAAGCCGCATTGGATCGCGATGGACAAAATGCTGTCCTTTGTATTCATCAGAAGATAACACGCCCGATCCATTTTCAGCGATTGAACATAGGTATAAAAGGGAATACCGACGATTTGAGCAAAATACCGTGAAATATAGGCCGGATGATAGCCAAGCTCTGCGGCCATTTCTTTCAGGGTACAGGCTTCGGATATGTTGTTTTCCAAATAAATGAATATATCGCGTAAAAGGACGGTATCCTTCGCAACGTCATCCTCGGTACTTGTATCAATATTCTGATAGAATAAACCGCAGAGGGTATACAGAAATCCCTTGACTGTGGCAATATCCTTGTCTTCATTCATGCCCAAAAACATTTCACGGTAAAATGCTGAAACATTATGTATCAGAGGAGAGGGGAGCTTATACTTTACCAATGAATCGGAAATAGCAGCAATGAGATCATTGGAAAAAACGCAAATGATGCATTTTCCCCCACTCCCCCGTAGAGAATCATAGCTATGAAGTCTATTTGGCTTAATGAGAACGAGGTCTCCTTCTTTCAGTAGATACTCTTGTTTTTCGATTCGCATATTCATTTCACCGGAGATCATCAGTACGAATTCATAGCACCGATGCATATGTACCGGGAATACGTGGTTATCGCGCTCATATAGCATAAAATGACCTGTTCCGATCCCGTGTTCTATCTCATACAGCAAAGGTTCCATATATTTCCTCCCGATATGAATGATCGCTGCTTGATGGTATGTGTATTTCTCCATATATCATAACAGAAAAAGGAATGTTCGTCAAGCGTCAAATTTGAGATACTGCGTTGTTTACCAAAATTTGATCGTGAAAATTGTCCACCGGGGAGGTGAAAGGAAATATCTAATAGAAATAATCCATCGAGCTGTTCGACATATGTTGGACATGATCGCCCGTAGCAGAATCTGAACAGCGGCGATGGCCTGCGTGATATTTGGGCACAAAAGATCCTGCCCTCGCGCGCCATGCCTTGGGGCTTGGCGCAGTTCAGCTTCGTTAAGTATCATGAGCAAAAAACAGACTCTGCAATGCAGAGTCTGTTTTTTGCTGCTGGTGAGTCATGACTTGCATATGTTGAACACCCGTATAGTCCCAAAGGGATCCGTACTTTTGTTCGATTATTTCGATATATATAGAAGCAGGAGATATCCCATGAGACATCCGAGCAGCTCAAATCGTTTGGAGGTCAAGCCAAATGAATCTCGGGTGATAGCAGTAGGGGGTGTTGTCGCCGTTCCATACGTTCGTGTTATAGCTGATCAGCAAACGGCTTCCCTCCGACAGGTGGGGATGCGCCTTGGCGTTATACGTAAATACCGTATCCTCCTTGCCTTCCGCGTCCAACACCTTCTCACCCGCCTCGGGAGCGCGGTAGAATCGAACGGTCTCACCGAAAGGCCCGTACGGTGTGTCGGCGATGGCGTAGGCGATATCACCGGAAACACACCCCTCCATGAATACGGCGATGTATTTCCCGGCCTTCGGGCCTACGGGGATGGGCGTCACGCTGTATTCGCGGGATATGCCTCGGATCACGGCGGCGGAATCGGCGATACTTGCGCTCCATCCGCTTCCATCATAGTACCTCAGCTTGGAGAAATCGGGAAAATCCTCGGCCTTGATGCGGGAAACGTAGCCGCTGTAACCGCGACCGCCACCGTAGATGTAGATATATCCGTCAGGGTCGGGCGCGCCCGCTTCTCTGGTATTGACGTGGACGGCGTATCCGTAGTCCATGGCCAGCTCACCCTGTGGGGTCAGCATACACAGCTGAGGTATAGGTTCGATGAGGGAATCATGCTCATAATCAGGGCTGCCGTCCACGATGGGGAATACGGCCATGTCCACCCTGTCATTGCTGAGTCCAATGGGGGTGTAGCAGAACAGATACAGCTGATCCCCCAGCACAAGACCGTCTGTGAACCATTTCGGAGTGCCCACAAGATTTTTCTTCTCATCGTCGCCAAGATCGTTTATGTCAAGGGTGCAGCTGCCGCCCTTTCCCCAGACGAATCTGCGCCGCGCGGCATCGGGCTTGTTTCCCTCAAGGATCGCGGAGGTATGGTTGGGCATAGCCTCCCGCACGGCTTTCCTTCCGTCCTCGCTCGTAGTACCGAACAGCGTATCGCTGAAAATAAAAAAGGTCTTCGTGCAGGCAGTGGCACTCGCAAAAGCATCGTTTCCGTCCAGCGCAAAGGAGTAGATCCCGTCGGCGCCGATCCATGCGGTCTCGCTCAGACCGTATCTCTCAAAAAGTCTGCTCCATTCATCCGCTGTCTCCACCTTGACGGCGGGCTTGATGCGGCTACTGTCCTTCATTGTTTCGTCCATATCGTTCATCGGCGAAGCCCGATCGGGCTTCCTTTTCTCCTTCACAAAATTTTTGATAGCCGATTGCAAAATGATTCCAATTTGGGTTGCACAATGATGCAATCGATTGGCAGAAATATTCTTACACATATTATATCATAGGAAATCTTCTTTTTCAAGATTTCTTTCTGAAATCGTGAGAGTATATGTTCATGAACACCATTGATTTCAGAGGAAACTTCTTAATGTTAAGAAAGGCTGATGGATTCGTACTACGCCTTTGGTGCAACCTCTGTCCCTATGCGGAAATCGCGGCTTGTCACTGCTATACGTTTTTCTATGTGCTTGCATTATAACAGGTTTTGAAAGTTAAAACAAGCACCCCAGCCTAAACACTTTCACATCTTTTCAACCAATTCCAAGTTTTCACAATCTTTTACAATCTATTACAACTTTTTCACAACCTATTCTTTTCCTCCATTCTCTCTTTACACCTTTCCACCATCAGAACTCACCGAAGACGTCAAGGGAAAAAGGAAAAAGTATTGCAGTCATGTCATGAAAAAAGAGCCGATTTGAAAGACAGTTTTTCTGTCAACCAAATCGGCTCTATGAATTTTCAGCGATACTTTTTCCCCCTTGACGGGGGCGGTGGCGTTCTGATACAATCTAATTATTCTAAAAATAAGTTTGCAGACGAATAATCATATTTTTTAGGGGGCTTACTCACATTTTTTGAATTTGTTGGGAGACATTCCAATTTGATCCTAGTCTCTGTTTGTGGGATTTCTCTGAATGATCTTACGCCATTCTGATGGAGAGACGCCTGTTTTTTGAACGAAACGTTTATAAAAATACGGGTAGTCAAAATAGCCGCATTCTACCGAAATCGCGGTTATGGGCTTTGAAGTCGTTTCCAACAGATACATGGCCTTCTTGATTTTCACATCATTGATATATTGGATGGGAGACACACCGAATTCACGATGAAATAATCGTTCTATGTAATTTGTACTGTAATGAAACGCCTGACACAGATCTGACACAGATGTAATTGCCACGATATTCTCTTCCACATACTTAGATAGTTTTTCAGCCAATGTACTGGAAGGCGCTTTCTGATGCAAAGACAGTAACAGCTTATGAAACAAATACTGCTGTTCCGTGTACAAAAATTTTTGGTGTGAAGCCGTATTGATTTTTAGCATAAGCTCAGATAATTTGGAATAATCAAAATTCCCTCTGCAGGGTAACGCGTTGGACTGATCACTCCATTCGCCATCAAAATGCACGTACAGGTATTTGGGAGTGTCACTTGCGACCTCACCTGCCTGGTAAACGTTCTTTCGTTGTATGTAGTATTCGCCCGCGCTTACTTGAATTTGTTCTCCGTCCTCCGAAAAGCGCAAAACACCTTCATAGACCATCAACAAAACGTTATCCGGACAAATGCGCGCGATATGATGTTCTTTTTTTTCAAAGAAACGGTACGAGGCACATTTATAAAGAATCGGGCTGTTCAGATCAATTCCCGCCATAGCTTGGCTCCTTTTCGGAAAACTTATAGCACCATTATAACAACAATATGTGAATTTGTCAATATAAAATACGAATTCGGCAATAAACATTTATTATTTGATGTGATATAATAAATATACCAAAAGCAGACAGAAGGAGGGCAATTTCATGAAAAGACATATACAAAAACTTTCCGCGCTGATTTTGACTGTATGTACACTGTTTCCGTTGGTTGCTTGCAGCACCGGTGAAACAACAGTAGAGACTCCAAGTAGTCACACAACGAATCCTGTAACCGAAAACAGCACGACAGATCCTGACTATTCTATGGATCTGGAAGAGGATCTGTGTTTTGACACGAGTGTTACCATTCTCTATGTGAATAAAAGCGGTCGTTCCGATGAGTTGGCATGTGCCAATCTGGGCGGCGGTGTCATCTCCGATGCCGTTTTCGAACGTAATGCCGCCGTAGAGGATCGGTTAGGCATCACATTTGACTATGTCACTCGAAATGAGGATACAGAAGCAACAGCTATGATGTCAAACTTAGTACAGGCAGGTGACGCGAGTGTGGATATTTTCACCATCGGTACCTATGTCAGTATGGCACCCATGCTTTCCGGGCATTATCTGAACTTGAATGAATTGGATAACATAAACCTGTCCAAGCATTACTGGAATCAGGATTACAATGAGATGATGACCTTCACCTCCCAAAATCTACAGTTTGTTGCTACTTCTCCCATTGCGATCTCTATGTTCCGCAGGGGTTACCTCACGATCTTTAACCGAGATCTTCTGGAGGCATATAAAATACCCGATCTGTACGAAACTGTCGCCAATGGAGATTGGACGCTTGAATGCCAATACAATATGATCAAAGACATCTATACGGACGTGGACGGCGACAGCAGAAAAAGTGACGAAGACTTCTATGGCTTCGTTGTAGGCAACGTAGGTGACATGGACGTTTATACGGTAGCCTCGGACATTCATATGGTCATCCGAGATGAGGTCGGTGCGCTGGTCTATCATGCCGACATAACCGATCGCATGATCGATATGAGCGAGAAGGTAAGCGCTCTCTGCAATGCCTCGGGTACTTACCTGTCCGACGGCTTTGGACAGGGTTTTGAATATCCCCTGATCAAATTTTCAGAAAAGAAGGCTCTGATGGCTACCACCATGTTTGGTGACATTGAAACGCACTTTGAATCCCTGGCCAGTATGAACTACGGTATCGCCCCGTTGCCCAAGCTCAGCAAAGAGCAACAGGAGTATAAAACGTATATTCAGGACCAAGTTTCCTGCTTTGGCATTTCCTCCGCGATTGATAACGTCGAAAGACAGGAACAACTGGCCGCTGTTCTGGAGGCTATGTCTTACTACAGCTACCAGATTATACGTCCCGCATATTACGACTCGGTACTGTCTCTGCGTTTCATGCAAGATCCTCAGTCTCGGGAAATACTGGATACCATGTTTGAGTCGGTTTCCTTTGATTACGTGTACGCCACCGGTCTTTCGGGGTTCCGTGACAGCATGCGCTCGGTGCTTCCCACGACCAATCCTGCTCTCGCATCAAAACTGAAGCGTTGGAAGAGTCAGATGGAAAAAGACTTGGAAAAACAGCAGGATTCGTTTGACAAGCTCCTGGATCAACGAGAATAAGTAACGGTTCTGTTTGGTTGACAGTAGATACTTGCATGATCTGCGACAAGTTTTTTTCGAAGACAGTCCCCCCTCGTAATTCAGTAAATAAAGTAAATAGCAAGGAGGTATTTCTATGCACTTCCGTGAAGATCCTCACCACACAGAGTCAGACAAGGCTCGCTATCTTACCGAATTGAATGCCCTCATCGCATCCCGTGAAGACGAGCTGAAATCCATACGCAACGCCTACTGTGCCGATATTTTTGACAAACAAGAAACCCACCGCAAGGCTTACCTGGATATGCTCGGATGGCCCCTGAACGCTTCCATCCCCCGCCCGATTCCTACTGCTGAGATCATCGAGGAATTAGGAGATGAAGGAAACTACACCCTGATTCGTATGCGGATCGAGGTTCTGTCGGGTCTGTGGCTGACAGGTCTGTATCTCCGCCTCAACACCGACGAGCGCCGTCCTCTGGTCATCGCCCAACACGGCGGAGCGGGCACCCCCGAATTGATCTCCGGCTTCTACTTCGAGGGGAGTGACGTCAACTATAACGGTATGGTCTCCCACCTCATGCCCCATCGAGTCCATATTTTCATGCCTGCTCTTCTGCTTTGGGATCCTTCCTTCTACGGTCAACCCTACGATCGCGTTTCCATTGACGCGCGTCTCAGGCGAATTGGAGGATCCGTCACCGCTCTGGAGGTCTACGCCATCACACGGGCCATTGATTACTTTGAGTCTGCCCTGAACCCTTTGTCGGTCGGTATGGTGGGGCTTTCCTATGGAGGACATTACACGCTCTTTACCACGGCCGCTGACCCCCGTATCCGCTCTGCCGTTTCTTCTTCCTTTTTCAGTCAACGCCGCCACTACGCCTGGCCCGACTGGTCTTGGAAAGGTGCTGCCGCTCTTTATGATGACGCAGAGATCGCCTGCCTCTGCTACCCTCGCCGCCTGTGTGTAGAGATGGGAGATCATGATGAGTTATTTGCATCCAATTATACCCATGCCGCTACTGACGAAGTAAAGGCCTACAGTCGCCATGCGGGCATTGATCCCGACACATGGTTTGAGTGTATTGTTTTCGACGGTATCCACGAATATGGCCGTATGGAAGATCCCATAAAACGTCTCATACGCGATCTGGAGTCTGAATTCCCGGTATAATTTCAACCACATAAATCAATAAGGAGAAAAGATTATGAAAAGAAAACTGATGACAGTACTGTCTCTGATGCTGGCCGTTTTGTTACTTGGTGCAACCGGCACCATCGGCATCCCCTTCGTCACCGCTGCGGAGGATAAAACCTTCAACACATCCGACCCCGTATATCTTTATGACTTCACAACAGAAGCCATTCAATCCACGTTCACTTCCACAACAAATCTGGAAGTTTCTATGGGAGATGGATATACCACATTCACCGCTGTGACAGACGATCCTTATACCTGTCTTGAAATCCCTGCCTGTTCCCCTTCTCAGGCAAAATATGCCGCCATTGCCTACCGAACCACTGCCCCCGGCGGAGGATTACTCGTTTGCACCCGCTCGGACGCCTTTATGATCGGCTTCCCCGGTACCATTCAAAGTCTGACATGGAATCCTTCCGGGGAGTGGGAGACCGCAGTCGCATCCATGGACGCTTGGAAGGATGCCCCGGATGATGCTACCTTTACCTTATTCCGCATTGATCCCCTGGACGGTAACGTAGCAGTCGGTGACTCGATCGACATGAAATACGTTGCGTTCTTCTCAACCGAAGAAGAAGCGCGGGGGTTTGATTACGACGAATATATGGCCAAGCTTGCTTGGGAAGAAGAGCAAAAGCGTGCTGAAGAAGAGGCCTCCAAAGAGGTGGATTGGCCAGATCCTACCTACAAGGAGATGGAGACAACCGACGAGGACACCCATGAAGGGACCCTCAAGTATACCCCTTCCGAGGATGGAAAGACCGTAACCATCTCTTATGAGGTCAACGGTGAGCGGCTATCCTACACGGTTCCCAATGATCACAATTATCTCTACGGTGGCTATGCGGGAACCGACGATCTGAACCGTCCTCTCTTCGATTCTTCCGAGGTTGGCTCATACAAAGACGGTGAGAGATACATCGGTTTGTTCTATTTCTTATGGCATGGCGAGCATGGTGACAGCGGCGTCTTTGACCTACAAAAGATCATCGACGAAGTGGGTATTGAGGCCGCCGGAAATGTGTCCTGCGGCAAATACGGTCCCGTGGGCGCTATGCACTGGTTTTCCGAGCCTCTGTACGGCTACTATTACGCAAATGATGCGTGGGTCATGCGTAAGCACGCGGAGCTTCTGACCATGGCGAATATCGACTTCCTGTTTTTCGATGTGACTAACGCTTTTCCGTATACTCATAACGCGTTACAGCTCATGGAGATCCTGCACGAGCTGAACGAGCAGGGATTTGACGCGCCGCAGGTGGTTTTCTACACCAACGGCAACGCCCATAACACGGTTAAGGCTGTATACGAAGCTATATATAAGCCGAACAAATTCCCTGACACATGGTTCATGTTGGATGGCAAGCCTGTGATCGTAGCTCCCTACGACGCGAACATTGATGATTTCTTTACGGTCAAGCAGAATCAGTGGCCGAATGAAGAAGCCAAAGAAAACGGTTGGCCTTGTCTGGATTTTGAATGGCCTCAACGTGTTTTCAAGGACGAAAAGGGTAATCCCCATGCCATTAACGTCTCGGTTGCCCAACATAGCGGCACCGTCTGCTTCACCCACTCTTCCCTGTATAACAACTGCAATAACCGCGGACGCTCCTTTGTGAATCCCGACGGCATCCCTTCCTCCAATTCGAAAATCGGCCGCACGCTGCGGCTTGCCTACGAGGCTTGGAAGAAGGATCCCTCCCTCACGAACTACGGCCTGAATTTCCAGGCGCAGTGGGATCATGCCCTTTCTACCGACGCACCCATCATTTTGGTTACGGGATGGAATGAATGGGTTGCACAACGGATTGATACCGAAGACGGTTGGATCTACTTCGTGGACACCGCCTCCATGGAGTTTTCCCGTGACACCGAAATGATGCGGGGAGGTTACTTCGACAACTACTACATGCAGCTCATGTATAACGTCCAACGCGCCAAGGGGACGGCTCCTGTGATCGTGCAGGATTCCCGCAAGCCCATCAACGTCACGGGCGAGTTTGATCAATGGAACGACATAACCGTGACGTACACCGATCCCACAGGCGACACAGCTGATCGTGATGCTATCGGATTCGGTCGTACACCTTATACGAATACTTCGGGACGCAACGATATCAAGGCTGCCAAGGTGACCTCTGACTCGAAAAATCTTTACTTCTACGTGCAGACCGTAAACGATATCTCTATGTATGATGCTGAATCCTCCTGGATGCAGTTCTACGTCAACGTAGACCGCCGCGATGCCGAGTCGGGCGAGACCGGCTGGTATGGTTATGACTTCATCATCAACCATAAGGCCAAGGATGCCTTCACCACCACGGTGGCTAAATACAATGGAGAAGGCGGTGTATTCTCCTTCGAAACAGTCGGTGAAGTCTCCTACCGTGTGAAGGACAACGAAATGATGATCGCTGTTCCTCTGTCCATGTTAGGTATCGAGGAATATCGAGAGATCAACGTAGAATTCAAGATCGCTGACAGCGACACCGTCTACGACGAGATGGAAGATTTCTACTGCGACGGAGATGCGGCTCCTCTGGGAAGATTGAACTTTGTGTATCAGAATTACATACCCGGCGCATCCCAGAACACGCCTACCGAAGAGCCTACCGAAGAGCCTACCGAGGCTCCTACTGAGCCCGAGACCGAGGTGGACACCGATACACGCACCGAGACAACGATCGAAACATCTCATGAAGAGCCTACTAAAGCGCATACCGACATCACCGATTCTACCGATACATCCGGTGCTGCTACGTCCAATTCAAACACCGATGATCCTAACGGCGGATGCAAGTCTGCGCTTTCGGGTGGAGCCATCGTACTGATTCTGCTTTGCGGTATAGTTGTCGTGCCTCTCCGTAAGTCAAAGGAATAATTATAGCTATAACATAGGCAAGAAATTCAATCTTTGAGTATGTTTTTTAAATATTCGAAATATTTGAATTTGATCCTGAGTCTTCACAATCCTATTAGTACGTTTATTGCGATCATGGAGGTTCGTTTTTACGGGACGGATTCCACTATGAGGCATGATACCGACTATATGGGAGTGAACGACGACATCAGTATATATCGTATTGAATTCGTTGCGAGTTAACAGATAAGCTTTTTTCCTACTTTTAATTATTTCTCTCCTTTCTTAAAGGGAGCCGCTCCCCCACCCGCAAGGGTGGGGGATTATTAAACGAATCTATGCGAAAATAGTTGATTCATATCAGAAAAGAAAGGACTTTGAAGGTTGACCCAAAATGCGATGGACTAACAGTTTTACTCCGCTACTTATTTCAAGCAGCGGATATATGCCGAGGTGTTCGACATATGCAGGTAATGGTGAGCCAACTTCAAACTAAAGCGAACATCTATGGGAGTTTGAAAAAACATGAAAAATGCTACGGATAATGCGAACAGGATGCATTCTTTCCACACATGCACAAAAGACCAGAACCGCTAGTAGGGTACAAACGAAAAATCACTTGTGAAAACGGTAGACGGGGAGCAAGTTATTGGACTAAGACATACGATAGGCGCTGGGTGTATGTCCCGTCTGTGCCATGAACGCCTTGTAAAAGGAGCTACAACTCTCAAAGCCGATCTCCGCGCTGATGTCTGACACCGAAAGCTCGGTCTCTTTGAGGAGACGGCAAGCCTCGTTGATCTTCAGCCTGCGCTGAATGGAGACGAAATTTGTTTGTGTCTGGGCTTTAATCAATCGGCTGACGTAGGACGGAGAATAATTGAATGCCTTGGCCACGCTCTGCAGGGTTGCCTCCTTATAGTGCTGCTTGAGGTAATTGAGTATGGAGGGAACCGCTGAATGCGGATAAAGGGGAAGATTGTCCGAAGAGCCGTTCTGAGCCGCCGATCTCTCGGATAAAAGAGCGAAAAAGCTTTTCATCATCCAGACATAGGGCAGATCATCGGCATTGCAGTTTTTTTGACGGAGTTTTTCCAGTATCAGGAGCTGCAAGAGCTCGTGAGCTGCCTCTGGACAGTCGGTGTTCTTGATAAAATAGTACTTGGAAAGGTTGGAGCAGAAAAAGCTATGGTAAAGAAATGACACAAGAGGGGAGCTGTAATCGTTCAGTAAGCTGCGATAGGTGACCTCAAAGGAGGAGGCCTTCAGCAGTATATTAAAGAGCAAGCCGTCGCAACGGATCATGCTGTGCTCGGTAAAGGGCGGGATCACACACAGATCCCCCGGATTCATAGCCAGCACTCGTCCGTCAATGGTATGCTCCGCACGGCCGTCCAGCAGATAGGATATTTCGAAAAATTCATGGGTGTGAAGAAACGGCGGCATATGACGGACATGATGGGACACATAGATCTGACGGTTATCCTCCGGAAAGTAAAACTTTTCCAACAACAGATCCACAGGACAGGGGGTGAGCTGGGGCAAATACATATGGTGCTGTCTTACATCCTCCATATTCGTGGATGCCAGAAAGCCGGACAGATCGCCGCTTTGGACGGCTCTGTGGTATTGCTCGTATATTTCCTCGCCGTACATATCGGAACGGGTTAATTCATAAAACTCGTCTTGATGATCATTTCGGAACATAAAGGCCCTCCCCCGGTAATCAATATCCGTATACAGTATAGCACGGATCATGCCCTCTGTCAATAAGAACTGTTAGCCAATGTCAAAAAATGACACAATATTTGTCAACGGTGAGCATTGCAATCAGCGTAGGTAAATAATATAATAAAACTGTCATTTCCAAGCATTCATCACCCATATCGGAGGACGCTATGTACGCAGACAATATTTTTTCTGATGACCCCACCGTCGTGCAAATGTACATCGATGGAGCAACAAATCCAATCCCCGTGGAGATTCCCAAGTCAAAGAGAGGGATCGGACTTCGGGTGCAGGTAAACGCGCCCTTTTCAGGTGTCCGCATGGGTTTCCCGACGTGGGGTGTTGCGGGCACCTACTGTACCTTGTCGGTCTACCGCTGGGATACCGATTACCGGACCACCCTCGGCGCAGAGCCCCTGCTCGACCTGTCCATTACCGATATTCAGGACTGCGCCCATCGGGACATCCCCTTTGGCCGTCAGTTCGCACCGGGCGAATACATGTTTATGGTTCACAGCGGCGGAGGCCCCGACGGCAAGCTGCCGGGTGTCTGGCATTTTACGTCGAACATCAGCTGCGGTCAGATGTATGAAAGCGGAAGGGAATCCGAGGGCGAGGTGCAACTCTGGATGATGTTCGATAAGACCCCCATCATCCCCTTCGGCTCCATGGATGCCCTGTATACCAACGAGGCGTCGGCAATAGAAAAAAGCGATGCTGTCGCCGCCTATCGCGCCTTGATTCGGAATCTGTCCGCCTTCCCGACCTCCTTTAAGATCGGGGACACCCAATACCACGGCTTTGGCAAGGACTTCAAGGAGCTGGATCGCAACGTGGAGACCACCGATCTCTCCGAAACCACCACCATCCGCTTCGGCTACGGGGATACGTTGGAGATCCTTCTGGTCGCTACCCTGTACCCCGAATACGCCGCCTACGAGTGGACGGTCTACTTCACCAACACGGGAACCGAGAATTCCCCGACCATATCCGAGATCAACGGCTGCGACTACACCATCCAGGCCGTCAATCCCCATCTGCGGGGCATTTACGGAGACGGCGGCTACGACAGCATGCCCAATATGCCCTACGACATCAATATCTCGGGCATGAATCTGGAGATCAACAACGAGACGGGACGAAGCACCTACGGCCGATTCCCCTACTTCCAGCTGACCCATAACAGCGGTGGCATGTTCTTTGCGGTGGGCTGGCCGGGGCAGTGGCGCGCGGGCTTTGACTCCTGGAACGGCAACCTGCGGATCTATGACGGCCAGTACAAGCTGGACACCTACCTGCTCCCCGGCCAGACCATACGGACCCCCCTTTCCAGCTTCCTCTTCTACAGCGGAAACGATACCGACCGCGCCACCAATCTTTGGAGAAAATTCTATATAGACTGTAATATGCGGAAACCCGGTGGAGAGGCCTTTGAACCGGCCGTGGCGGCGGTCACCTCCTGGATGTATGGCGAAATGGTGGGCGCGAATGAGGCGAATCAGATCGACGCTATCAAGACTTACCACGATAACGGCATTGCCCTGGACTATTTCTGGATGGACGCGGGCTGGTACTATAAGACAGGAACCCAATCTTTGGACGTTTGGCTACCTACGGGCACATGGTACGTAGACGAATCCCGTTTCCCGACCAAGTTCAAGGCTATTTCGGATTATGCCCACAGCAAGGGAACCAAGACCATTCTGTGGTTTGAGCCCGAGGTGGTGCGTCTGGATCCCGCCCTGTTCGGAGAGACCAGCGTCCGTAAGGAGTGGTTACTCCCCAACAGCTCCACCAAGCTCATCGATTACGGCAATCCCGAGGCTCGAGAGTGGCTGCTCAACCGTGTTTGTACCATTCTGGAGGAGGGCGACATCGACCTCTACCGCCAGGATTACGGTGTCGCGTACCCCGCCTCCGAGTGGCAGGCCAACGACCCTGCGGGACAGACGGGAATCACCGAGAATCTCTACGTGCAGGGCTACCTGTGGTTCCTCGACGGCATCATCGCCCGATTCCCCGACATGATGATCGACGCCTGTGCCGCGGGCGGCGGACGGAACGATCTGGAGACCATGCGCCGCGCCGTTCCTCTCCACAAGAGCGACGGAGCCTATTCGGAGCACGACATCAAGCAGAGCATGAACGCCTCCCTGTTCTCCTGGCTGCCCTACTTCGGAACCGTCGCGGTGGGTCCTGACATCTGCAGCAAAGTAGATCGCTACGGTCTGCGCTCCTCCTTCTGTAGCTTCCCGGTGCTTGGCTACAATCTGAATTCCTCCGAGCTGGATTGGCACCTCATGAAGTCCTGCATCGATGAATGGGAGAAGATCAAGGGCTTCTACGACGACGATTACTACCTGCTGACCGAATGGAACCGCTCCGAAAAGGAGTGGATGGCATGGGAGTTCTTCGACCCCACAAGTGGGAAGGGATTTTTCGAGGTGTTCCGCCCCGCGGGTGCTGCTGAGGACACTCTTTCGCTCAGACTCAAGGGCGTGAAGAATTCCGCCACCTACAAGCTCACCGACACTGAGGGCCGCTTCGAGGTCACCGTGTCGGGCCATGAGCTGAAAACGGTGGGCTATGCCGTCACCCTGCCCGAGGCATACAGCAGTGCCGTGGTGCTGATCGAGGAAGTACCCTCCTGACAGAACTTCACGGGTAGCTTGCCGGCATAGAATCATCGAAGAAAATCAATAAAACAAGCCTAACCCGAAGCAATTCGGATTAGGCTTGTTTTGGTGAAACGTAAAATACACTTTTCGATCAGTAAAGCCCGCGGAACAGGGTCAGAAGCGTGTTCTCGTCCACCGCCTTGTCAGCAAGCACCAGCATATCGTCGGTACGGATGACAGTCTTGCCGCAGTTCTCGAGAGCGGATGTAATATCCACGTACTCGACGCCGTAGTGGTTGTAGGTCTCGCCGCTGACGGTCAGGCCCATGACCTCGGTGGCGAATGTCTTGGGCACGTACAGATGCTCCTTGTCACCGAAGAAGGTCGCCTTGGTAGAAGATTCATCCAAACGCACCATCTTACCGTCCGCGAAGGCGTAGTAGGAACCGGCTTTGAGGACAATCATGTCCTCGGTCAGGGAAGCGGGAGCCTTAACTTCGGTCTCCACGGTAGTGTAGCGGTAGTTGAAGCGGTCATTGGGAGCGGTGTCGCCCAGGTCAATGAACTGCATGATGTCGCCGCTGTCCACCGAGTTGTCTGCCCACTTGAAGTCAAAGGTATCGCCAAGACCCAAGAGCTCGGCATCCACCTTGATCTGGATGTAATTGCCGCTGACGGTCATGACGGCGGAGCCCACCTCATCCATCTCCCAAGAATTGTTCACGAACTTATGAACAGAGCAGGAGTCGCCGTTCTGTGTGCGGTTGAGGACGAAATCATAGCCGTACCAGCCCGTAGTATAGTCGCAATCGGCGTTGATGAAGAGGTTCATCCAGTTTGTTCCGGAGGGAGCGGTGATATCTGCGGCGCACTCGGCGTAGAAGACCACGTCACTTCCGTTCTTGGACACCTTGGCCACCGTGAAGTCATTACGGCCGCTTTGGTTAGTGTAGTGGAGATTACCCACATAGGACATAGCGTCGCGGTGGGTAGTGTCACCCACATAGTCACGGAACTCGGGACCTACAATATCCCACTGGGACCTAGGGCCGTCCATGACGATGGGACGCTGACCGAAGGCGGCAAGGGGGGCGCGGCTACCCTTGTAGTCGCGGATGTTCTGGGTCATCTGATAGTAGTAGTTATCGTTGTAAAGCCCCTTCACAGGCTCGATGTCACGGGAGTACTCGGGATTGAAAGCATCCACGTAGTAGTGCCTTGTCCATTTGTCGTCATTGGTGACCTTATATTCGTTGGCGATGGTCTGGCCGACGGAACCGCCCGCCTCCCAGCGACCTGCCCACCACTCGTTCCAGCCTACCAGCATGATAAGACCCGGATCCTGCTCGATGGCGTAGTCGAATTGCTCCTCAAAGGCAATGCCTAAGCCCGATGTGCCTTGATCCACCAAATCGAAGCCGAAATTGCCCCCGCCTGGCTGACCGCCGTTCTTGTAGGAGTAACTGCGACCGCCGTTGGTGCCGTAGCTACCGTTTGCCCAGAAGCCGCTCATGACCACCATCTGCTCCAGCTCTCCCGTTTCGGAGAGACCCTTACCCTGAGGGTACATATCCGCCCAGGGCCAGCAGGCTTTGCCTTGGAGGTTTTGATACCAGCCGTCCCTGGTGTAGGCCCAGCTATGACGAACCGTGAAGAACTCCCGCTGCTCCTGGGGAAGGGTGTTCAAGAGAGCTTTGGGCAGGAAGATCAGGGGCTTGCCGTTGTGCTTGAACCACAGATCCTCGTATCTGCCCGTGGAGTAGAGGTTATTCCAAAGAGCCTTGAAGGAGTTGGCGGCGATATCTCTTTCATCGCCGCAATGGAAGCAGATCTGAGGGGTATCGTGACCCTCGGCCCGCATCTGCGACCAGACGCGGAGGATGGTCTCGTAGGTATTCTCGTAGGTGAGGCCGTTGGTGGCATCCACGAAGATGAAGTCGATGCCCGCGGCCACCAGCTGGTAGGTGTGCTTGCGGATGACCCACTCGTCGTCGGAGCGGTAGTAGCCTAAATAAGGCTCGGCCCAGTAGTGGCCAAAGCCCAGCGGGCCTTGGGTTATGACGTCGATCAGGGCATCCTTGCCGCCCTCGTAGTAGGTCTTGGTGTGATCGTAGACCGTACTGTGGCCGCCGTGGATGTTGGGGTCATGCCACAGGAAGTAGAAAATACCGACCTTCTTGTCGTTGACGGTGCCGTTGTCGGTGCCCGTCACGCGGCCCACGTCATCCATGCTGACCCAGGTATCGGACAGCACGTCCGTGGAATTCATCATGTTCGCGTCCTCCGCAGTTTTCTTGGTTCCCGCGATACCGGACGCCTTGAAATCGGTAATGTAGACGTTACCCGTGTTCATGAGATGGAGCCAGATATTGAAGTAGCCGGCATCGGAGATGGTCACGCCGCTGTCGGTCAGGGCAGGCGCGCTTTCCCCGGGGTGGTACATGGAGACGGTGTCCCCCTCCCACTTCACCTCGGCCAAAGCCACCTTTTTACCGCTGTCATTTTCGGCATAGACCGTGATGACAGAGCCGCTGTCCTCCACCCAAAGCATCCGCTCGGTTTTGAAGTCCACGCCCTTTTCCTTGATGGTCATATAGGATGTGTGAGGCCACTCACCCGTGCGGATACCGATCTGTTTTTCCCGCAGGGCGATCCAGATTCCCCCCTTACCCGTGGCATCTCCGCCGGGGTTGGGGAGGCGCAGACCGATGTAGAGCGTGAACCAGGGCGTGCTCTCGTTCTTGCCCGTGATGTGCATCTTGGCTTCATAGGTGGCGGGGCTTGCCAGGCTTGTATTGAGAGTCAGGGAACTGACCGTGGACTGACGCAGGGTCACCCGTGTCCCCTCTACGTCGGCATCACCGAGACTGAAGGCCGGGTCACCGGCGGAGAAGGCATAGGTGACCTTCCGGGCGACGGAGCCGCCGCTCCCTGCAACCGTACCCGATACCATGAGATCGGTCACGTCCGCACCCTCGGGAGCTACGTAGTCCTCCCAGATCACGGGAGGGGCGGTTTCACCCTCGGTCTCGGCATCGGTCTCGGCATCGGTCTCGGCATCGGTCTCGGCATCAGTCTCACCGACGGTGCCCTCGGGGGCGGTACCGCCCGGGGTCTGTTCCTCAGCGGTCGAGGCGGTATCGGAGGGGTCACCGTTACCGCTACAGGCCGCAAAGCAGCCCGCCAGAGTGGAGATCATCAGCAAGAGAGCAATGACTTGGAGAAATAGACTTTTTTTCATGATTTTACTCCTTTCAGGGAACCTCGAAAAACGGGTTCCCATGTTGAAATGTACGATTCAACGGCTGATGATCAGCCGCTTTTATGCAAACGGATTGCACAAAAATACAACCGAAATAATACCGAAGGCCACACCAATCCATTGCTTTACGGAAAGCCGTTCCTTGAACAGCAGTACGGCCGCCAAGGTGGTAAGCACAAGACCTCCGCCATTGACAATCGGGAAAAAGATGGCGCTATCCATGACCCCCGAAAGATAGAGATTAAATTTGTTGTTTACAGCTACGCAAGCACCGTTTGTTACCATAATTCCAATCAAAAGCCAAATCAGCATTCTGCTCTTGTTTCGCTTTTCTTTCTCGTTTGCAGATAGACCTTCGCGCCGTTTCAGCAACAGAGCGAAAATTGCGCAAAAGACCGCCGATGAGACAAAAGCGATGATCAAAAATGCGTTTAGCTCATTGCGGTATACAGAGCTTTGGTGCACCTTCTGCATAACGCCGATACCGCCCGTTGCGGCAAAGGCAATAAGACACAGAAACAGCCATTTTACATTTGCCTTTTTTTCACCGCTGTCACTTTTGGCGGCAAGAATAAAGCTCACCAGCATCAGTACAATTCCCACGATCTGCGCCCACCCTAAGCTCTCGTCAAAAAACAATACGCCTGACAGAGCGGATATCAGTGTGGAAAAAGAGATGATAACCGAGGTGTAGGACATCGGTCCGACTTGCAAAGCGGCAATATTCGTGATTCCTTGAAGAGCTGTAATGGCACCAAACACAACGCCGAGTAGGACTGTAAATGCAGATGCAGAACCAAAACCTCCCCAACACAGCAGAACTACGGCTGCGGTCAAACAACTGACAGCGTTGAACCAAAAACCTCCCGAAAGCTTCGTGGTTTCTTGATCGGTGTAGTACTTTTTCGTAATACCTCCGCCGAGAGCCGCAGCCAGAGATAAGATCAGTTTCGTCGGTATGCTCATATCTTCTTCACCCATAAAAGCTTGGCAGTGCGAGGTGCTTCAAATCGAAGCGTTACGACTCTGTCGGTTACGCTTTCCTCACGGCTGTCCTCGTCGGTAACGGTATATCTGTCGGCTCCACTTGCAAACGGCAGGGATACTTCAAGCAGATCCCCTGCGCAATTTTCCTGACGGAACGCCAATATGACACCGTCTTCTCGGTCGGGATCATAGTAGCAGAAGGCGGTGAAATCGGCGGTATCCTGCTCCCCGTGCCATGGCGTCAGGGTATAAAACTCTTTGAGCAGATACGGGGCTACCCGTTTCCATTCCCAGAGCCCAAATCGGAGCATATCGAAATTTTGCTCTGCGTCATATACGAACTGCGAATCCACGTTCAACGCAGGAAGATAGGACGCGCGCCAAACGTAAGGATCGCTGATGCCCGTGGGCGCAAGCTGTGACAGTTTTTCTTTTGTGTTCGCTCCGCAGAACGGGATCCATTTGTTAAAAGAGGTGGTCATGGAAAGCCGAAGTGCGGTGCTCGTCCTGTCACTGTCGCTTCGAAGAAGCGGAACGCCTCGGCGCATGGATTCAAGATCGTTTCTTCCGCCGCCCGACGCGCAGGAATCAACAAATCCACAGCCTCCGTAAGAAAGCGTACAAGCAATAATGTCGTCCCACATTTGATAATGACCGATGATAAACTTGGATTCTGTGATACCGTATCTGTTTTCACCCTCCAGGCTGTCAAGATGCTGCCACAGCGTTGCCGGATTACAGTTATTATCCTCTCGATACATCTCTACCTTGTTTTGGCGAAGCATTCTGCATATACGCTCCGTCGTCCACTTACGACACGCGGGATCTCCGATATTGTTGGAGATGGTTGCTTCTCCATCTACACGAATTGCCCAGTCTATGTTGTAGCCGTAGTTTTTGGCAAGACTTTCGGGATCGGTAACGCGCTCAGGTTCAAACCAGACCAGCGTTTTCATGCCGTGCTCCCGCGCAAAATTCGTAGACTCGAGAAAGGTTTGATCGGGCCATTTGCGGGGATCCAGCTCCCAGGTTCCGACCGTATCCCACCAATCGTGTCCCGGCACGTAAGATTCGGCACTTGTACCGTCCGGGCAGACATACCATCCCGCATCAAACCATCTGAAATCTACCTTTGCGTCTTCGGCAATCATTTTTTCCAAAGAAGGACGCCACGTGGTATGGCACTCGGATATACTTCCGTCCGAATTTGGCAGTCCCGTATCATTGGAAAGACAGCAGGTGGAGAAAGGCTCAAGATAACGGCCGCTCGCATCCGCCTTCGGCATATTATATCGGATAAACCAATCACGCCAGAAATTTGTGGCAAAATGCTCATCTCGCACCATATACGGAGCGAGTACAAAAAGCGCGGTCCGTATTTTTTCACCGGGCTTCAAATATGTTTTCAACCCGTTGACTGAGGATGCGGTATAGGTCGTCATGTCACCAATCGATGAAAAGGAGGCCTTCCACGTTCCCGCCCAACCAATGGCGAGCATCGCGCCTCCGTCACCGTATTCCAAATTGAAGTAAGGAAAATTGACGTGCGTCGCCCGTCCCGAGTCCGACGAAAACTCTGCCGGAGCCTGGTGCAGATCGATGCTATACGGGCGATATTGGTTGATGTGATCTCCCAAAATACCCTTCAAAACAGGATTTTTGCCTTCAAAAGATAACTCCGCTTTCAACTCTTGGATCACGCCGCTGCTCTTGTCCGAAGTGTTTTCAAG
>JAGASP010000052.1 GCA_017621695.1 Clostridia bacterium | reverse complement strand
GTCGATATACGCCTTCGGCGTTCGATATGTGCGTCGATTCCCTCCGCACTCGATATTCCGAGCGGGCGATGCCCGCATCGGATCGATATGCCCACTTGCGTGGGCGCTACGGGCTTTCAGCCCGTAAACAACAATTTATATTCCCATCGGTTCACATACCCATGCGGGAATATCCTGATTTCGCAACGAATCCACCGTGGCACGGGCAGCATCTTCATCCGCAAACACGCCAAACACCGAAGGGCCGCTACCACTCATCATGGCCCAAACAGCACCTCCGTCCTCAAGCGTGCGCTTGATGTATCCCGCTTTGCTGTGCGTAGGCAGGACAGCGGATTCAAAAATATTATAGGCGTACTCCCCTGCTCTGCCGATATCGCCCTTTTTCAAAGCCTCCAGTTGAGAAGCCAGCATATCGGATCTGGGGGTGTAGACTGTGCCGTCAAAGCTGCCGTACATCTCGTCCAGCTTTTTATAAGCGGCGGGAGTGGACACGCCCTCGCCCGCGCAAGCAACCACCAGATGGCATGGTGGCAAAGATGCGCAAGGTGTCAGGATCTCTCCGACCCCCTCGGTGATCTGCGCACCGCCTTTGACACAGAACGGCACGTCTGCACCGAGTGTCAGCCCGACACGGCAAAGCGCCTCTTGGGTCAAGGGATGATCCATAAGCGCATTCAGCCCCTTCAAGACAGCGGCGGCATTCGTGCTTCCGCCTGCCATACCGGCGGCGGCGGGGATCCGTTTTTCAATGTGCATATGCAAGTGGGTGTTGCCCGTCCCCGTTGCTTCAAAAAAAGCAACGGCGGCGCGGAAGGCAAGGTTCTTCCCATCGGTGGGCAACTCGGGGTTCGTACAGGTCAGGGTATATCGAGGATCTTCTCCGTCGGCGACAGGCGTGAGAGTCAGCGTAACGGTATCGCAAAGGCTGATCGCCTGCATGATCCCGCTGATGGTATGATAGCCGTCGGGACGGCGTCCCGTAATATCCAAAAACAGATTGATCTTCGCGGGGGCGGATAGGGTCAGGCTTGTCATGCGCTTACCTCTTCCGCATTTCGGCAAAGCCATCCACATCATTGACACGGACAGGCATCAGACGGATCGCAAAGCGGAACTGCTTTTCGGACAACTGCCAACGGGGATGCAGACCGGGGCCACAGGAGTTGGAGCCGATGCCCGATTGAAGCATATCCAGATTCACGCAGGTCTCTTTCATGGGAACCAGCTCGTAATCGTGCGCGGTATTGGTCAACTGCATGGGAGTGAAATGGGCACAGTTGAAGCTGAAATCCTCTCCCACCATGACCGCCATAAGTCCGTGACCTTCAAGACCTGCCACCGTCATAAAGCGGGTGTCGGTATGTGCCATATTTTCCTGCGGTCTGACGTAATGCTCAAAGTGATCGCTGACCTTGGTCTTATAGATCCCCTGCTTGGAGGCGTGCCGCTTGTCACGGTAGGATTCCACAGGGCCTCTGCCATAGTAAGTCAGGCTCTCGTTTCCTTCCGGCATCAGGAATTCCACACCGAATCTGGGGAGGAAGGGCGCGTGCTGATCCAGAACATTTGCATCATAATCCAGCTTCACACCGCCCTCGGCATACACCGTATACGTAACGGTCAGTCGGATGAGCGGACGGAGCAACGCCGCTCCCATGGAAAGGTGGGCGGTCACCGTCACGGATGCTGCATCGGCGGCGGTGACAGCAGCATCGTAGCACTTGATGCTCATGCGGTGGTACCCTGCATTCTGCCATGCATGGCGGACGTTTCTGTCGTTATCGGTAGGCGCACGCCAGATGGTGGGACGCACGGGAGCAGCGAGCATTTCCTGTCCGTCATCACAGATAGAAGACAAAAGACCTGTATGCTTGTCGATCACATAAACCGAGGATGCCGTGGTCACGGTGACCGTTTCCGGCGTGTCGGTATACGCGATCTCCGCATAGGGAGAAATCGTGTCTGTCAGGGCGACCGCCAGGGCAGGTGCCTCCAGCTTGATCTGCTCAAAGCCGACCTCGTAGCCCGCGTCCGCCCAAGGTGTCGGGGCATTCTGCGTAGCGGTGATGGTAAGATAATAGTCACCCTCGGCCAGCATTCCATCGGTGGGAACGTGAAGGATCGCCGTCTCCTGGGGCTCAATGAAGAGCTGTGCCTGCCCGCAGGCAACGGGGGTGCCGTCCTGTGCCAGAACCCAAGTGAAATTCAAGTCTCCCAAATGGTTGAAATAGCGAAGGTTACGAATGACGGCCTCGCCCGTAGCCTGGTCAAAGCTCTCCACACGGAAGGGCTTGATGACCTGCTTGTATTCCAAAAGTCCCGTGTGCGGACGGCGGTCGGGATAAACGAGACCGTCCACGCAGAAATTGCCGTCGTGGGGGAAATCGCCGAAATCGCCGCCGTAGGTAAAGTGCGGATCTGTATATATATTGTCACCGATCACAAAGGAATGATCGATCAACTCCCAAACACAGCCGCCCATAAAGCCATCCTCGGCATAAATGAGATCCCAATACTCCTTGAGACATCCGGGACCGTTGCCCATGGCGTGGGAATACTCACAAAGGAAGAGGGGCTTGGAATAAACGTGTCTTTCGAAATAATCCCGCTTGATCTCCTCGGGAGCGGGGTACATACGGCTCTCCACATCGATGTAATCGCACTCCAGCGCCGTACCGATCTCCTCATCGGTCTTTCCCTGCAATTCTCCGTGAAGCTTGTTGTTCAAACGGCGGGAAACGTCTTCGCTGTGCACAAGATTTTTGGGGTCACGGGCATGGATATAGTCGGCCATGGCGCGGTGGTTTTTGCCGACACCCGATTCGTTGCCCACCGACCACATGAGAACGCAGGCGCGGTTCTTATCGCGCTCGTACATTCTCTCCATACGGTCGAGATACGCGGCCGCCCATGTATCGCTGTCGGAAAATTCATCCCAGTTACCCACGATAGCCATGCCGTGCGTTTCAAGATCAGCCTCATCTATGACGTAAAATCCGTATGCATCACACAGGGCAGTCAGTCTCGGGTCGTTGGGATAATGGCTGGTGCGAATGGTGTTAACGTTGTGGCGCTTCAGGATCATAAGATCCTCGATCATGTGGTCAAGCGGCGTTGCAGCCCCCAGATAAGGGTGGCTGTCGTGGCGGTTCACACCCTTCAGCTTGACCTTCTGCCCGTTGACGAGCAGTACACCGTTTTCCACACGGTAGTCGCGGAAGCCCACGCGCAAGGGGATCACCTCTTCGCCGCATTCGATGAGGAGCGTGTAAAGCTCGGGTGCTTCGTCGCTCCAAAGCATGGGATCGGCCACAAGGATCTCCAGCGTTCCCTCGCCATCAACCGTGACGTGACCTGAAAAGATCTGTGCGTCATAAGGATCAAGGAAGCGGTAGGAAAGCGGGGCTTTTCCCGTTGTTTTGAGATCCACAAGACAAGTCGCCTTGTCAAAGGTCGCGTTGACAACGGGGTGTACGTGGACGTCAGCAATATGCACGGGATCGCGGAGCAAGAGATACACCTCGCGGAAGATTCCAGACCAACGGTACTTATCCTGATCCTCGAGATAGGTGCCGTCGCACCACTTCAACACAAGCAGTTTAATATCGTTCTCCCCTGCCACAAGATACTTTGTCACATCAAACTCGCTCGTCATATGGCTGACCTGGCTGTAGCCCACGAATTGGTTGTTGATATAGAGATAGAAGCAGGAATCCACGCCTTCGAAGTTGAGGTAGATCTGCTTTTTGAGCATTTCGGGATGGACACGGAAGGTGCGGTGATACAGTCCGCAGGGATTGTCGTCGGGGACAAAGGGGGGCTCTACGGGAATGGGGTAGCTGACGTTGACGTAATTGGGCACATCATAGCCGCGGTCAAGGAAGGTCTGCCAGGAACGGGGAACGGGCATTTTATCTATACGGTGGGGCACAAAACCGTCGGCGCAAAAATCCGGAACAGCATCCGTGGAAGGATAAAAGGTAAAATCCCACGTGCCGCAAAGGGTTCTTACAAAACGGCTGTCCGCACGGTTTCCGCCCATGGCGGTCTCTTCGGTATGGTAAGGAATAAAATACGCTCTCGGAGCCTCGCAACCCACGTGCAGGACTGCGGGATCCTGATGATAATTGGCGTTTTTGATGAATTCGTTCATGGTCATCATCCTTTCTTTTGTGGAAAGTCTATCATTTTATATGATACCATGAAGTGTTTGGGATGTCAAGAGAAAAAAGGAATTTCAAGAAAAAAAGCAAGGATTCCAAGCACCGCCGCAAAAATTTACAAATACCTCTTGCTTTTTTTTACAATGTATATTATAATGATTCTGTATTGCATAAAAGCGTCCGTTGGATCGGACGGAAAGGATTCCCCATGAACGATATTTCCACGCCGAACAAGCCTCGGACGGCCGACGTCATCAAATTGCTCGTCGTCCGTGCTTGTTGCATTTTTACAGGCGTTACTTCTTTTTTGCTCGTGTTTCAATGGATCATGGAAAAGGCTTTGCAAAAAAGTCTGGCCGCAGAGGTATTTCTCATGCTCATCCCTCTGTCCCTATGCCTGTCGGGTGCCGGCATGATCCGCAAGGCGGCTACCGTTTCTCCCATTACCAAAATTATCCTGCATCCCCTGCTCAGCCTCGGTGGGCTCCTCATCGTCTATCTCCCTTATATGATCTCCAATCACTTCCCGCCCGCCACAGCACTTGTACACATCCTTGTTTTTACGATATGCTACGGTATGGTTACGGCCATCATTTGCCTCATTTCCGGCATAGCGCACAAGAAATCCTCTCGCGCAAGCTCCGCGCCTTACGTATCGCAGTTTAAGAAATAAGTCCCCCTCGGAAGGATATACGCCGCTATGAATATACGTGCACAAAAACAGTATTACAGAATTTTGATGGGTCTTCTGACAGCTATCGGTATTCTGCTTCTCACCCTTGTCATCTGCCTCATCGCGACCCTTGTTTCTCCCAAGTCCGATTCCTCTGAAAACGACACCGCAGAAGCCGTGACGGATGCCGAAAAGGAGCCTGTCGGAAGCATCGGGCAAGGTGTCGTACTGGCCGAGACCCCCGACGCGGGACAGGCCTACCAGGACAAGCTGATCTTTGTCGGCGATTCCCTGACGGCGCACCTCATTCACCGCGGTGGCCTCACCGGCGGCAAGGCGACAAAGCAGGTCTGGCGCACCGAAAATAATATGCTGAATCTGGACGGCAAAGTCTCCTCTGCCAAGATCATCTATCCCGAAACCGGCGAGCTTTTGACCATTGCGGATGCCGCCAAAAAAGCAAAACCGGAAATGATCATCATCACATTGGGAACCGACTACGGTGTCTCTTACCTGACGGAAAAGGATTTCAAAGCCTGCTATACGGGCTTGATCCAAGGCATCCGTAAGGCCTCTCCCGACACCGTCGTGATCCTGCAGTCCATTTTTCCCGTAACAGCAACCTGTACCAACAAAACCCTCACCAACGAAAAGATCGATATCTGCAACGAATGGGTCAAGGAGATTGCCAAAGACTGCGGTTGCCCTTATCTGGATACCCAATCTGTGCTCAAGGGCAGTGACAACGCGCTGAAGCCCGAATACAGCAGTGACAGCAACTATCAGAATGACGACGGCATCCACCTGACCGCCACCGCATACAGCGTCATTCTCAAGTACATCCGTACCCACGCCTACACCCCCGCCGCGTGACGGGAGATTGAAAGGAGTATTTATGAAGCATCTCCGCCGAATTTTGATCCTATCCCTGGCAGTCCTTACGGTTCTTTCCCTCTTCTCGGCTTGCGGAGAAAAACTGCGGGATGATCTGACCTCTGAACAGATCATGGAAAAGGTCTTGGCCGCCATCCCCACGGAAAAAGGATATATCAAAGAAGAAAGCTTTCTGGAATCAGATTGGGGCGAAAATGCCCAGACCCTTCTTGACGGTGTTTCGGATCGCCATATCGTGATTTCGGGGGACTCCGCCAACAACGTTGACGAGGTGGGTATTTTCCACGTCAAGGACAGCGCAAAGACGGAAGAGTTGAAGGCCATCGTACAAGCCTACGTAGACGGAAGAGTTCTTCGCTTCCGCGACCTTTTGGCCGGCTACAACCCGCAGGAGCTTCCCAAGCTGGACGAAGCTAAGGTTGAGGTTCGCGGCAATTATATCTATTACTCCATTCTCTCGGAGTATGCCACAGCCAAAGCCCTGACCGCCTTTGAAAACGCACTGAAGGCTGATTGATTTTCCAAAATAAAAAAGGAGCAAACACAGGTTTGCTCCTTTTTATTTATCATATAGCTTTCCTTGGTAGGTGTTTTCGCGGTACATCCGCTTGTCGATTTCGTTGATGACCGCCATTTTGGGAACACTCCACAGGGGAGCAAGCAAGGATCTGCGATCCCCGTCTCCCGTCAGGCGGGCGATGACCGTTTCGGGAGGCAAAAGCTCCAGAGAAGAAACAACGGCTTGCACGTAATCCTCACGCGTCATGGGAATATATTTGCCCTGTTCGTACAGTTCTCCCAGCACCGTTCCCCTGAGAACGTGCAAAAGGTGGAGCTTGACCATGGTCGGGCGAAGATCCGCCACAGCTTTGACACTTTCCAGCATCATGGAAAGATCTTCCCCGGGGAGCCCCAAAATCAAGTGAATACAAGTGTGAATCCCGGATGAAGCCGCTGTCAAACGGCGGTAACCGTCCAGAAACGTTTCAAAGCTGTGTCCCCGGTTGATGAGGCTTGCCGTGGTATCATGAACGGTTTGCAGTCCCAATTCCACCGTCAGAGTCGTGCGGCGAGAAAGCTCCGCAAGATACGCCACCGTCTCCGCAGGGAGACAGTCGGCGCGGGTGGCAATATTCAGCCCCACCACACCCTCAAAGCCGAGTGCTTCATCAAATTTTTGACGAAGCACCGTCACGGGAGCGTAGGTGTTGGTACGCGCCTGGAAATATGCGATGCAACGGTCTGTCGGCCATTTTTTTGCGAGCTTGGTGCGTTGCTCGGCATACTGCTGCTTGAGGGGGAGACGTGGAGAGGATGCAAAATCTCCGCTGCCCCGTTCGGAGCAGTAGATGCACCCTCCCACGCCACAAGTTCCGTCAGCGTTCGGACAGGTAAAGCCTCCGTCCAACGGAATCTTGGCGCATTTGCCGCCGAAGGTTTTCCGCAGCCAGTATTCATACGTTTGATAGCGCTTGTGACTGTCGCTGTAGGGATAGGGATTGATGTCTTTTTGTGTCACAGCATCCTCCCATCACCGTTTCTCCCGCTTTTGGCGGGAAGCTCGCATCACAAGGATCGTGATGCAGGCCGCACTACCGCCTATGACCGCCCCCGCAATGAGCACCAGACCCGGAAGTCCAACAGCGCCCAATATCTTGGCGTACCATTTCACTTCGGGTGTTGCGAGGATCGGTGCCGACGTACCGTCGGGCTCGGATTCCTCTTCATTCGTATCGGTCATCCCCTGCGTTTCTTCGCCGGTGACTGTCTCGGTATCCTTTTCGGGATCCATCTCAGACGTATCCGTTTCACCCGAAGGCTCGGTTTGTGTCTCTTCGGGCTCAGGGTCGGTATCCTCGGTTTGCGGAGGAAGCGCCTCGATGGTTTCTTCCTTTCGGTGTCCGCAAAGCGCGCATTCCGCATATTTGTGTCCCTCCACGCCGGGAGCCGCTTCCAGATCTGTCACCCAATCGCCATAAGTATGATCTTTTGCTTCCGTCGGGGTGTCGGTATAAGTATCTCCGCATCGGCTGCAAGTGTGGGTGGTGTAACCGCCTTCGGTACAGGTGGGATCGGTGACGGTCGCTTCATAATCATGTCCCAACGCGGGGGTCAGCACTGCTCCGCAAGCGGTACAGGTCTGATCCTCGGTACAGGTTGCCTCGTCTCCCTCCGTGTGGCCTAACTTTTCCGTCGGGGTGTCGGTGTAGGTATCTCCGCATCGGCTACAGGTGTGGGTGGTGTAACCGTCCTCGGTACAGGTGGGATCGGTGACGGTCGATTCATAATTATGCCCCAAGGCGGGAGTCAGTACTGCTCCGCAAACGGTACAGGTCTGATCCTCGGTACAGGTGGCCTTGTTGCCCTCCGTGTGACCTAACTTTTCCGTCGTGGTGTCGGTGTAAGTATCTCCGCATCGGCTGCAGGTGTGGGTGGTGTAACCGTCCTCGGTACAGGTGGGATCGGTGACGGTCGATTCATAATTATGCCCCAAGGCGGGGGTC
>JAGASP010000051.1 GCA_017621695.1 Clostridia bacterium | reverse complement strand
TGACGACACCAAGTTCTCGGGCGACATCATGGACTTCTACATCTCCGGCGACGTTGCTCCCGGCGCACGCTTCAAGTACAGCTACATCTCCACCGAGGCAAACGCCACCGGTAAGGAGCCCACGACCGACGAGTCCGATACAAGCGAGTCCGATACGAGTGATTCCGAACCCGTTGCGCCCGAAAGCAGCGAGCCCGAAAGCAGCGGATCCGCAACCAATGAGCCTACCGAAGGCACCGAGGCTGCCACCAACGCCGATACCGCCGCAGAAAGCGACACGGTAGCCGAGGACGGCGGATGCGCCTCCTCCATCGCCGCCGCAGGTGTCATCGCCGCCGCAATGGCCGCTGCCGTGGCACTTCGCAAGCGAAAAGAAACCTGATTTTAAGTTATCAATCTCCCTCTGCTTTCGCAGGGGGAGATTTTTTCTGCGCCCCAAAATCTTTCACAGCAATTCATCCAAAAAACTTGACATATCTATTCTTTTCTTGTATAATAAACCCATAACAATTCCAAGCTTGAAAGGAGTCCCCTATGTATATTTGGTCCAAGCCCGCCTCGTGTCAAGTTTTCAAGCACACCCGCAAGTGGCACGAGGACTCCACCGCCCTGACCCTTCATGCCGCCCGCAATATGGTGGTGTCGGGCCAGATCTGCCTGCGCGATCCGGAAACCGCCTTTGATGTTTCCTCCTTGCGTGTAACAAGCCTTCCCGCAGGTGTCACCGCCCAAACCTACATCACCGACTATATCATCTACAATGACGGAGTGCCCTACCCCGACATTCTCTCCACCAAAGCCTCTACCCACGTTCCCATGAACACCACGCAGAGCCTTTGGTATTCCTTCTCGGTGGGCGAGGATGCCCCCGTGGGTACCCACACCGTCACGGTAGTTGTGGCCACTTCTCTCGGAGAGTATAGCTTGGATTGGAAGCTGACCGTCTATCCCGTTACGCTTCCCGAGCCCAAGGATTCCTCCTTCGGTCACGAGTATTTTCTGAATCCCTTCGGAAGCTTCCCGAAGGATCAGCCCTGTCAAAAGCCCCCCTGCGAGCCCTTCTATACCCACATCCGCTACGACGAGGGTTGGTGGGCACTGATGGCAAACTTCGCAAAGACCCTGAAAGCCATGCGTGTCAACAGCCTGAATATCCCCATCATGTCTTTGCTGTCCGACGGCGGCTCCAAGCGGGTGAGCGACACCGAATGGATCTTGGATTTCAGCCTTTTTGACCGCTTTGTAGAGCATTTTATGGAGCACGGCTCCTTCCGCTACCTCACCATCTGCGCTGTCATCGATGCGGTGGACGGCAAAGCCATGCAGGCTCTCGGCGAAGGGGGCAACGTGATTCGACTGGAGATCTTCACCCCCGAATGCGAGGCTTGGGCCAAAGCCTTTTACAGCGGGATCTACCGACACTTTGAGGAGAAGGGCTGGCTTTCCATGCTGCAAATGCGCCTGCAGGACGAGCCTCACTCCACCAAATACTGGAAATGGGCAAAGGATCTTTGCCGCGAATGTATGCCCGGTGTGGTCTGCGGTGAGCCCATCGATACCCACATCATCTCCCGCAATCTCTCCGGCTACTGTGACCAGTACATCCCACGCATCGAGGTCTACGAGGAGGGCAAGGATTACTATCTGGAGCGTCAACGCGCCGGGGATCAGGTTTGGTGCTACTCCTGCTGTTACCCCTTCGACATGGGTTGGATGAATAAGTTCATCGACCTGCCCCCCATCTACGCCCGCCTCATGAAATGGGCCTGCTTCACTCACGGTATCACAGGCTTCCTCCATTGGGGCTTCAATCACTGGAGCATCTCCCTATACGGCATCCATCCCGATGCACGCTTCAAGGGCGACGGATTCATCGTCTACCCCGACCCCGAGCATAACAGTCTCATGCTCTCTGCCCGCGGCCTCAATACCATCGACGGCTTGCAGGATTGGGAGCTGCTCAACCTGTTGCATCAAAAGAACCCCGCTGCCGCCAAAGCCATTGCGCGCCGCGTGGCATACGGCTTTAACGATCTGCATACAGATCCTCTATCCCTGGAAGCCGCAAGAGCTGAAGTTCTGACGCTTTTGTGCTGACCTTTTCCCAAAAACGAAAGGAGCATACCATGAAACACACATTTCCGAAACGCATGCTCACCGTCCTTCTGGTGGCTATCATGCTGGCCACCTGTGCCTTAGGGCTGATTCTACCCACCGCCGCTTCCGAGGTCTCGGTTCAGAACGGCACCGGCTCTCGCGGCGCTACGCGGGTCGGCAACAGCTATGCTTACCGCGCGATCGTGAACGGCGAATTCACCGCCTTCTCCTTTGCCATGCCCACGTGGACCGAAACCAACTCGGCCTGCACGCTGGCCTTATACAAATGGACGGGAGATCCCGAGGATTCTCTGGCCGCCGAGCCCATCGCCTCCCAGCGCATTGACCCCATGCGCGACAACGCCACAAACAAGATCACCTTCGATCCTCAGCCCGCAGGCGAATATCTCTTCGCCGTTCTTGAACCCCGCGGCGCTGTAGGCGTTTGGACGAACGAAAGCACCACCGACAATTTGGGCTTCCTCTACGTAGACGGTCAGGAAAAGAACGCCCAGCCTGAGCTGAAGATCACCTTTACGGAAACGCCCGCAGAGCCCTTCGGCAAGTGCGAGACCATCATCACCCCCGTCGACGGTAACCACAAGGCTCCCGCTGAATATGTCATCCCCGACGACAGCCTTATCCATACCCACGAGGTCATGCCTGACACATGGGTATTCACCGACGGTCTCGGACGCGTGTCCCTGACCAACGCCGAGGTGGGAGATCTCCGTGAGGACAAAACCGTATCTATGTTCTTCTGGACATGGCACAACGGCCGTCCCACCTGCATCAACGTCAACGATGCCGCCGAAAAATACCCCGAAGCTGTCCGCGACTTTAACCATCCCGTATGGACACCCGCAGGCTTCCAGGGCTCTTGGAATGAACCCATCTACGGCCACTATGAGTCGAACGACCAATGGGTGCTCCGCCGTCAGGCAGAGCTTCTGGCCAACGCGGGCATAGATGCCATCCTGACCGATAACACCAACGGCACCATCACCCACAGGCCCGGCTACACCGCCCTCTTTGAATCCTGGAGCGACGCTATGGACGACGGTGTCCTGACCCCCAAGGTCTCCTTCATGCTCCCCTTCGGCGGCGGTGATGACACCAACACCCAGGTGCGTGATATGTACATGGACTTCTATCGCGCGGGTGACTACCACAAGCTTTGGTTCTACTGGGAGGGCAAGCCCGTCCTCATGGGCAGACAAAACGCCATTAAGACTACCGACAACATAGGTAAGGAGATCACCGATTTCTTCACGTGGCGCGGCGGTCAATCCGGCTATGTCGTCAACAAAACCAACTACGGTGAGTGGGGTTGGCTCTCCACCTATCCGCAGGCCATCTACTATGCCGATCGTTATGACCACAAGGACAAGCTCGCCGAGCAGATCACAGTCGGCGTGGCACAGAACCACAACTACAAGCTGGGTCAGCTCTCCGCAATGAGCGGCAACTTCGTCATGGGTCGTTCCTATACCCACGACAACCAAACTCGCTATGAGACCGATGGCAAGGAAGCCTCTAAGTGGGGCTACAACTTCGCCGAGCAATTCAATTATGCGCTTGAAGTCGACCCCAAGATGATCTTTATCACCGGCTGGAACGAGTGGGCAATGGCTCGCATTGACAATTGGCCCGAGGGATGGGAATCCTCTGTTCCCAACGCCTTCTGTGACCAATTCAACGACGAATTCTCCCGTGACCTCGAGCCCACCAAGGGTGCTCTGAAGGATCACTATTACTATCAGCTGGTCAACTTTGTCCGCCAGTACAAGGGTGCCCGTCCCATTCCCACACCCAGTCAGCAGGCAACCATTGATATTTCTTCCGACAATGCCCAGTGGAACGCCGTGGAGCCCTATTACGCTGCCTACATCGGCAACACCGATGACCGAGAAGGCAAGGGTTGGGGTGACCTACAATACCACGAGTACTCCGGCAGAAACGACATCATCGGCGCAAGAGTCGCAAGAGACGAGGAATTCGTTTATTTCTACGTCGAGTGCAACGAGGACATCACCCCCTACACCGATCCTCTCTGGATGGTGCTCTACATCGACTCCGACCAGACAAATCAGGGATGGGAAACCTTTGATTACGTGATCAACAAGACCTCTCCCAGCGCAACCAAGGCCACCCTCGAAAAGTTCACGGGTGACGGGTACGCCACCGAAACCGTTGGCGAAGTAGACTATACCGTCAGCGGCAAGTATATGCAGGTCAAGGTTCCCAAGTCTATGCTGGCACTCAGCGGCTATGACTTCACCGTCAATTTCACCTGGACCGACAACGTTCACGACGAGGCTGACGCAGGTGAGCGCGGCGATGCCGATTACAAGTACACCAAATTCTCCGGCGACATCATGGACTTCTACATTTCGGGCGACGTTGCTCCTTCGGGACGCTTTAAGTACAGCTACATCTCCACCGAAGAAAACGCTATCGGTAAGGCTCCCTCCACGGATGAAACCGAAAGCGGCAGCACAGATACCAACGAATCCGAGACCGTCGAGCCCGAGGTAACCGAGCCCGATGTCAACGAATCCGGGACCGTTGCCCCCGAAAGCAGCGAGCCTGTAACCGGCGAGCCCGCCACAGACGTTGACTCCGCCGCCACCGCTACAGAAGACACCTCAGCAACCGCAGAGGGCGGTTGTGCTTCCTCCGTAGCCGCTACGGCCGGAGTAATCGCAGTCACTGCTTGGGCGGCAACCGCTTTGAAGAAGCGCAAAAAGGAAGACGAGCTTTGAGGCCAACCGTCTCACATAAAGCTTCCCATTAAAATACCCCCGTACACAAAGCACGGGGGTACATAAAAAGCAGTGCCGTCTCCATCTGTATGGGGACAGCACTGTTTTATGTCATAAAGGAATCGTCGAAATATCAGAGTTCACTTTCAATTCAGCTTTTGCATGAGCTCACCCAGTACGGGCTCGAATTTCACACCGTACCAATGGGCAGGATCATCTTGGGTATATTCAATGCAACGGAGGGTGTAGTCCGCAGCGATCACCGCAGCTTCGTTTGCCGTCTTTCCCTTCATCAAAGCCCCCACAAAGGCAGATGCGTATACGTCACCCGTGCCGTGGCAGCCCTTGGCAATACGGCGGTGGGGATAGTAAAACTCTTCGCCATCGGCATACACCGTCACGCCCGTAATCTCGGGATGATAGCCCACACCCGTCAGAACGACGGTGCCCTTGCCGCCCATCAGGGCGTACAGCTTCTCAAGCAAATCCTGCACGTAAGCGTGATCGTAAACCTCACGGTATTCGGTATCGGTCAGATAGCAGGCCTCGGTGATGTTGGGAAGCAGAATATCTGCTTCGGCGCAAAGAGACTTCATCGCATCGGCATAGGCCTTGTCAAAGGCGGGATACAGCTTGCCGTTGTCTCCCATCGCGGGGTCAACGATATTGATGCAACCCACAGCGGCATTGGTGCGGAAGATATTTTTGACATCATCGATCTGGCCGATGCTGCCAAGATAGCCCGTGTAGATCGCGTCGAAATACATCTCCGACTGCTTCCAGTGCGCAGAGATCGCGGGAAGATCCTCCGAAAGATCCCGCACCGTAAAGTCCTTGAATCCCGCCGTGTGGGTGGACAAAACAGCAGACGGAAGAATGCAGGTCTCGTGGCCGCAAGCAGACAAAATGGGAAGTGCCACCGTCAGGGAGCACTGACCAAGACAGGAAATGTCTTGGATGGTAAGAATTCTTTGATAAGCCATAGTCGTTTCTTCTTTCAAATTATTCGATGCCCAAAGCACCGCACAGTACCTCTAAAGTTTGGTCAATGCTTCTCCGTCTGTAAGATTTTGGGGTGTTCGATGCACCGTCAGGTGACGGTGTTTCTTCAATGGTGATATGCGCATAAGCTTCATACAGCGCACAGCGCTCGTCATAGAGGCGGCGCAGGGTATATCCTTCGGGCATAACAACACCGCGATGAGAAAAATTTCCTAGGCGGCGGCGAACCGTTTGATATGACAGCTTGAGATACACCACCGTGCCGATCTCACGGAAATGCGCCATGGCCATGGGGCTGTATACGGCGCTTCCGCCCGTCGCGATCACAAAACGGCTGTCGGGTGTGCCCAGACCGAGATTGACTTTTTCCTCGATTTTGATAAAACCCTCCATGCCCTGCTCATTGATGATTTCCTGCAGAAGCTTACCCTCTGCCTCTTGGATATACAAATCGGAATCTACGAAACGGTAGCCCAAACGCTTGGCCAGAAGTACGCCGACCGTGCTCTTTCCGCAGGCGGGCATACCAATGAGAATGATTGGCTTTTTGGGGTTTTGCAAAACGTTCACAGCAACCTCCGAACATTAGGCCATCTCTAATATTCTCTCCATGTTAAACCGAGAGAATTTTCAGGGACGTACATCAGTATCTGAACAAAAAAATTATACTACACTTTCCAAAGAGTGTCAAGAAATACATCCAACAAAAATCAGGCATCTCCCTCGGTTTATTTGAGGAAATATGTTTAAAAAACGGCACAAAACGCGAAAAGGTCGCATTTTATGCCGTTGAAAGGAGCCATCATGAAAATATATGACTACCAAGGACAAAAGAATATTTGCAGTGAGCGCATATACGTTGCGCGCAATCGGATGCGCCTGACACAGCAGGAGCTGGCGCTTCGTCTGCAGGAGCACGGCATTGAACTCAAAAGAGACAGCGTGTCCCGTATCGAACTGGGAACTCGTTTCATAGCGGACTATGAGCTCCGCGCGCTGGCCTGCATATTGGAGGTCAGTCCCGCGTGGTTGCTCGGAATGGAGCCGCTGTCACACCTTATGGAGTGAGGCATCCACCCTCCACAGCAACCGACAAAACTATCGGCACTCAAAGCCGAAAAGTCTGAAGCTTTCGCACCCGTGGGTCGAAATGGGCACAAAGCGAAGCGAACGGATCTTCCAGTTGACCGCGTGCTTTACAAAACGCTGATGGTTGTCGGTGATATGTAACGTCTCCACCGTTCCGTCCTCTCGAACGCCTTCAATGCGATATTCCTTGATAAGCGTCTGGGGCAGCTTAAATTTTGTCTGTACCAACGGGTAATTGCAGGGCATATTGTGGTAGTTCCGATTCATGTCGTTGTCAAATACCAATCGGATCTCCCGAACATCCACCGCATCGTCAAACGTATAGAGGATGCTGTCCCCTGCCTTGCCGATCCAGAGGTTTTCCTCCCCCCGATCGATGCCGTTTCTGACGACATCGGCATTGCACGCGGCACGCATAGCCAGCTCCGAAACCTTTCGCTGATGCCAGGGAATATAGCAGTCGTCCTCCATCAAGGCTTGCTGGAGTTTGGGGATGTCCGTATCCTCTACGCGTGTTCCCTCCTTGATCGCCTGCGCCACAGCCGTTCCGAGCGCCTGTCCCAAAATCGCGCAGGTGGCCATCACGCGAGAAGAAGAAAGCGCCGCGTGTGTTACGCTGATGTTGCGGCCCGCAAACACAAGATTATCAATATTCTCCGAGATCATGCAACGCAACGGCAATCCCCAAGGCTGAGGGGCGGGATGATAGATGGTGGGGTGTCCTTTATTATAGTAAAAGCCTTCCGGGAAATGATCGTCCATAGACCACCCTGCATAAGCTACGATATCCTCAAACCGTCCCTCGGCCTCCACGTCGTTTTGCGTGACGATATGTTTCCCCACGTAACGGCGGCTTTCACGCTTTCCGGGCAAAAAGCCGATCCACTCCAATTCCCAGTTGTCGACCCCGTGATCTCCACGGTTTTTCATGTGATCCCACACGCCGTAGCAAATCTTGAGCAGCTCGTCGCGGCATCTGTCGGTATCGTGGATGCAGTCCCACTCGCCGCCAAGCTCGATCCACCAGAAATTGTTATCTTTATCGTGATCCTTGAACGGGAGATCTGCGTCCGTCTCATACGTATACGCCCACGAGGGAGGCGTGAAGGAAACCTTGTGGGGAGTTTCACGGATCTGGAAGAGACAGCTCATGCCCATCGTTTTCAGATCTGCCGTGTCCGGCGGGATGGTTTCGTTGAACTCGCTTTTGGCCTCTCTTCCGTACATATATTTGGCACCGCTCAAAGGCGCGAGGATAGAGTCGCCCGAGCAATCCGCGAAATACGTCGCAGAAATTTCATGAAACGTCTCGGCACAGGTTTGCCATGCCTTGATGCTGACGATTCTGCTTCCGTCCATCGTTGCATCAAAGCAAGCTGTGTTCAAAAGAAGGGTGATATTCTTCTCTGCCTTGGCTTTTTCGTACAGCACGCTGTCCCATATCGCATATTTCAACGAAGGATTCTGGTAAAAGTTTTCAAGAAAGATTTCCTCGATGATGCCGCTTTCACGGTTATCCTTTCCGTGAGCACCGCCGATCCACATACGGATCTCGCCGGAGGCATTTCCACCGAGCACGGGACGATCCTGCACCAAAACGACTTTGATGCCGTGACGCGCCGCCGCAATGGCACAGCACAAGCCCGACATTCCGCCGCCTACAATGCATAGATCCGTTTGATACGATATATTTTTCATGCTTTCCTCCATTTCATCGGGAGCCACATCCCGTCTTTGTTTCCACATACGCCTCATACCGCGCTACAAGCAAGGAATAACGCTCGTCCTTTTTGAAATTCTCCGAAAAGTCTCTCTCCAAGCACTGCAAATAATCCTTCACCAAAAAGCGCTGGTTGGCATTTCTCTCCGCAATATCCGCATCCTCCACCTGCTGCGTATGTTCCTGCGGGGACAGCGCGGAAAAACGGCAAAGCTTTCTGTTCTCTATATCGAGAATACGGTCTAAATCTTGATTTAATACAGCAAAAGCCGTATCAAAATCCCCAACACGCGCAAGCTGCTCTGCCCACTCCATCTGCGAGCTTCCAAAAATCTCAGCTCTGATAAAATCATCGTCTTCGTACAAAAGCGCTCGCAGCGCCGATGCTTTCCGGTAGAGTGCACCGACCTCCTCGCGGGTTTGCCGTGTGCAGGCATAGCCGTGCAGCAGAGCGCACATATGAATGTATAGATTGTGTATCAGGTTCTTTCCATGCTCGATCCCCACATCTCCCGGCAAATTGCCCATGACCAAAAAATCTCTGCTTTCATGTAAAAGGGGCATGGTTCCCGCTAACTCCAGCGCTCTTTGGCGGTTGTCCAGCCGCCCGGCATATCTGCAGATGAGGTGAATCGCCTCGTATTGCAAACGCCTGTCGGGACATCTCGCTACGATCTCCTCGCAAAGCGCATTGGCCTCCTCGCAGTTTTTCTTTTTCTCGGCCTCAGTCCCGTGACAAATCGGAAGGAAAAAAGCCAGCTTGCTCTTCAGCTCCCAGCTATCGGGGTAGAGTCGCAAACCGTCACGATATACCCTGACGGCATTGTCAAAGCGATCGGGTTGATTACGGCACATCTCTTCATTGGCGTGTCGCATGATCGCTTCAATACGCGCTTGCTTGCTCTTGATATCCACGTCCAAAAGATAGTCTGTTGTGACGTTAAAAAGATTGGCAATGGGGGCAAGCAGACTGATGTCGGGCATGGCTGCATCGGTCTCCCAGCGGCTGACAGCCTGCGTGGACACCGAAAGCATCTCGCCAAGCTGTTCCTGCGTATAATCTGCTTCCTTACGGAGCTTTTTGATTTTTTGCCCGAATGTCATAAGCGATCATCCCTTCCTCTTGATGCTTTCATTATAGCATAAATACGGAAAGAATGTCAATATCTTGCAGAGTGATATATTTTCTCGATAAGCGAGAAAATACACCTCTGCAAAACAGCGAAAGGCAATATCAGACACCATCGGTATGATATTGCCTTTTCTCTTGCATTGACAACTCGCTAAAACTCGTGTATAATATCGGTATCCGCTTTATTTGAGCACTTCTGGCATATCCCTGCGCATATTGTCGATAAAAATACCGTACCCCGTGGTGGGATCGTTTACAAGCACGTGGGTCACAGCGCCCACCAGCTTGCCGTTTTGAAGGATGGAAGAGTTGGACACGAGTATGGTTAAGAAGGGACAACAAAATTCAATGGGAATTTTTAAAAATATTGAATTTAGGTTGACAATATCCTAAAATTTGTGTATAATAATAGTGTAATCTCAAAAGGAGGTATGGATCATGATTTTAAATACCCATCAAATCGTCTCAATCTCCGAGGCAAATCAGAATTTTTCCCGCGTGGCGAGATTGACCGAGAAACACGGTGAGCTTTATATTTTCAAAAACAACAAGCCGAAATACAAGTTGGTGGATATCGAGCACGATACCACGATTGAAATGACTGATGATGAAAAAATAGATTTTGTGGCAGCACGTATTTTGAAGCTTTATCGTCCTGCGTTTGAGGAACTTGCCAAATGATCAAACTCAGTCAAGAAAAAGTATTATTGCTTCACAAGCTCATAACCCAAGAAACCGGCGGCGACCCGAACGTGCGTGATATTGCTTTATTGAACAGCGCGCTTGAATCAGCGTTTGCTACCTTTGACGGCAAGGAATTATATCCCACAAAGCAAGAAAAGGGGGCGCGTCTTGGATTTTCGCTCATCTCCAACCACGCCTTTGTGGACGGCAACAAGAGAATCGGTATGTATGTTCTTCTCACATTTTTGGAAACAAATGGAATTAAGCTCCGACCAACCAATGCAGAGGTCGCTCGTGTCGGTTTTGCCGTTGCAGCGGGCGAGATGAAGTATCAAGAGCTGCTTGATTGGATATTGGAAAATGAGGCACTATAATTATGGGTAACGGATTTTTTACAGTCTGCGGAATCGTAGAAATCGACGGAAAGGTGTTGCTTGTACGGCACACTTACGGTTCAGCAAAAAACAGAATTTTATGTCCGGGTGGATATGTAGAAGAAGGTGAATTGCCTACACGAGCAATCGAGCGCGAATTTTTTGAAGAAACAGGAATTATTGTAAAGGCGAAATCGCTGTTATCTATGCAATTCAAGTCAAATCAATGGTGTGCCGTTTTTGTTTGTGAGTATATTTCAGGAACACCCAAATCGGATAATTACGAAAACAGCGAAGTCCTTTTGTTGTCTCCCGAAGAAGCAATTTTAAGAGAAGATATTACAAATATGAGTCGCGAATTGCTAAAAATATATCTGAGCCCCCAATCGTGTCTTCCCCCAAATGCATATATTCCCCAATCGTCAACCGAATTGGATTATGTTTTATTTGGGTAACTCAATATGCGGAAAGGCAATATCAGACACCATCGGTATGATATTGCCTTTTCTCTTGCATTGACAACTGATTAAATCTCGTGTATAATATCGGTATCCGCTTTATTTGAGCACTTCGGGCATATCCCTGAGCATATTGTCGATAAAAATACCGTACCCCGTGCTGGGATCGTTTACAAGCACGTGGGTCACAGCGCCCACCAGCTTGCCGTTTTGAAGGATGGGGCTGCCGCTCATCCCTTGGATAATTCCCCCTGTTTTGGAAATGAGTGCCGGATCCGTGACCGTGACAGTAAAGCATTTGGAGCCCTGCGCGGCCATGTCTATATGGCTGATCCGTGCGGTGTAGGCACAAGGCTTTCCGTTGTCCAGAGTACACAGAATGGTCGCCTCTCCGTCCCGCACCTCGCTCCTTTCAGCAATGCTGATCCTACGCTCGGCCGCGTCGGGACGGGTCGCGTAAATACCGTAGACCCCGCATTCGGTGTTCCCCGTCAACGCGCCTTTTTTGCCGGGGGCAAAATAGCCCTTGATGGCACCGGGATCTCCCGCCTCACCACGGTCAATGCCGCTGAGGGTCACGTCAGTGACAACACCTCGCTGCATGGGGATGAGCTCGCCTGTTTCTCCGTCGCAAATACCGTGTCCCAAGCCTGCAAAGGCGTTGGTAGAGGGAATGATAAAGGTCACCGTACCGATTCCCGCGCCGCAATCACGAACCCAAAGGCCCGTCTTATACCGGCCCTCTCCCTGACTTTTGACGGGAGTGACTTTGATGACCAGCTCTTCATTTCCCAAAGTCTTGGCCGTTTCCTTATGGCTTCGGCTGACCTTGGATGCCGAGGGCTTGGCCGTCTTTCGGCGGACCGTCAAACAAATGGGCTTCCCACCGCAGCTCTCCACGGCCTTGGTCAGATCCTCGGCACTCGACAGCGGCGCGCCGTTGACGTGGGTAATCACGTCCTTCAGCTTGATGCCCGCTTCCCTTGCGGGGTTGATGCCTTGGGAACGACTCCCCTGCCCTGCGGCGTCCTCCACGTCGCAAAAACCCACGACTGTCACGCCCTCGGTGATAAATTTCACACCGAAGGGCATCCCGCCAACGTAGACCTCCCCAACGGCGGCAGGCGTTTGCTTGCTTCCTGCGGCCTGTGTGACGAGTACGCCTCCCATGAGAAGCAGCACCGTCATCACGACGCACAAAAGCTTCATATATCTGTTTTTCATGTTGTTTTCCTTCTTTGCGCTTGCTTTTTGGTGTTACCCCTCATACTATGCGTCAAAGGAGAGAGAATCATGTGTAGCAGATTTTGAGGTTTTTGGGGATTGAAGATTTTAATCATTGCGACAAAGGGTTGGGCTTATCAATTGTTGTTTGCGGGCAGTGCCCGCGGCCATTGCTCGCGTGACACTCTCCAAGGCGAGGGTGCATCACCCGATGGGCGGTATTACGGTAAATTGTTGTTTACGGGCGTATGACCAACATGGCCGTAGGGGAGGCCCTATGTGGCCTCCCGCCCAAAAGATTGTTGACCCACAAGGGTTTTGTCGATGTCGGAACGACGGGCGACCACATATGGAATCCGCCCCTACAGAATGACAATGACCTTTGCAAATGATTCTTGACAGGTTTGGGATTTTTCTGTAGGGGCGACCCTATGTGATCGCCCGTCGTTCCGACATCGACAAAACCCTTGTGGGTCAACAATCTTTTGGGCGGGAGGCCACATAGGGCCTCCC
>JAGASP010000050.1 GCA_017621695.1 Clostridia bacterium | reverse complement strand
CCGTAGGGGCGACCCTATGTGGTCGCCCGTCGTCCCGACATCGACAAAACCCTTGTGGGTCAACAATCTTTTTGGCGGGAGGCCACACAGGGCCTCCCCTACGGCCACGTTGGTTAAAAGCCCATAAACAACAATTTACATGAACAACCTCTTGTCGGGTGATGCACCTTCCCTGCGGAGAGTGTCACGCGAGCAATGGCCGCCGCACTGCGGCAAACAACAATTTACAAGACTAACATCTTTTCGGGTAATGTAGCTCCGACATGGAGAGTGTCACCCAGACAATCCCTTCCCGAAATATCCAACCGCCAGCAGCTTTCCAAATGCCGCTGTGCGGGTTGCACAAGAAAAAAACCTTTGCTTTATGCAAAAAATATAAAAATACCTCTTGACAAAACAAAAAGAGTATGTTATAATCTGTAAAGCAATTTGCTTTACACCATGCTTGCCGTCCAAGGAGGCCGTCGTATGTTTGAAAAAGATCTGCAAATCGGCTACCTGCTGGACTTTTACGGCGAGGTGCTTCCCGCACGCCGCCGCGAGATCATGGATCTTTACTACAATGACGATCTCTCCCTTGCAGAGATCGCGGAAACCTTCGGCATTACCCGCCAAGCTGTCCGAGAGACCGTTAAAAAGACAGAAACGGATCTCCGTTTTTACGAAGAAAAGCTGGGACTTCTCCGCCGCTTCAAGGAAGCCGAGACCCACGCACAGCGTGCACTCGCCCTGTGCGAAGGAAATGGATGTATTCCCGAAGGACTCCGCGACGAGATCAAAGCACTTTGCGATGTTGTCACCACCCCCGAAGGGGTATAATCCGTATATGTCATTGATATATAGAATCGCCGACCTGATGTAAAGGTCGCAACCGTCCGAGAAAGGAGGAACTTCCCCTATGTTTGAAAGTCTGGGCGAAAAACTGGAAAACGCGTTTAAAAAGTTTAAAAATAAAGGCAAGCTCACCGAGGCAGATGTCAAGGCGGGCATGAGAGAGATCAAGCTGGCGCTTCTGGAGGCAGACGTCAACTTCAAGGTCGTCAAGGACTTTGTCAAGATCGTGTCCGAGCGCGCCGTCGGTGCCGAGGTCATGGAGTCTTTGCTGCCCGGTCAGCAGGTTATCAAGATCGTCAACGAGGAGCTGACCCGTCTGATGGGCGGTACGCAGGCCAAGCTGGAGATCGATTCAAGACCCCCTACCGTCATCATGATGGTGGGTCTGCAGGGTGCAGGTAAGACCACCCATGCAGGCAAGCTCGCGGGTATGTATAAAAAGCAGGGCAAGCGCCCCTTGCTGGTGGCTTGTGACGTATACCGTCCCGCCGCGATCAAGCAACTTGAGGTGCTGGGCGCTCAGCTCGATATTCCCGTATTCCAGATGGGTGACAAGGAAAGCCCCGTCAAGATCGCAGCCGAAGGTGTGAAATACGCCGAGCAAAAGGGCTACGACATGGTATTCGTGGACACAGCAGGACGACTGCAGATCGATGAACAGCTCATGGATGAACTTATCCAGATCAAGGAAAAGGTCAAGCCCATTGAGATCCTGCTCACCGTGGACGCCATGATCGGTCAGGAATCCGTCAACGTGGCTGATACCTTCAACCAAAAGCTGAACATCACGGGCGTGATCCTCACCAAGCTGGACGGCGATACCCGTGGCGGTGCCGCGCTTTCCATCCGCTATGTGACGGGCAAGCCCATCAAGTTCATCGGTGTCGGTGAAAAAATGGATGCCATCGAGCCCTTCCACCCCGACCGTATGGCGGGTCGAATCCTCGGTATGGGCGACGTTTTGACCCTCATCGACAAAGCGCAACAGCAGTTCGACGAAAAGAAAGCGGCTGAGCTGGAGCAAAAGATCCGCGAATCCACCTTTACCCTGGATGATTATCTCGACCAGTTCGAGCAGATCAAGGGGATGGGAAATCTGGAGCAGCTTGCGGGCATGATCCCCGGTATGAAGCCGGGAGCCTTGAAGGACGCACAGATCGATGAAAAGGCCTTGGCTCATCAGCAGGCCATCATCACGTCTATGACGCCTGAAGAGCGCCGCCGTCCCGAGGCGCTGCTCAACGCCTCCCGCAAAAAGCGTATCGCCGCAGGCAGCGGTACAACGGTGGAGGAGATCAACAAGCTCCTCAAGCAATTCGAGCAGATCAAGAAGCTCATGAAGCAGTTCTCCGACATGGGGAACGGCAAAAAGAAAAACGCGTTTGGTAAACGCGGCAAGATGAAGTTTCCGTTCTGATGCTTTGGGGCGATGAACGAAGACAATATAAAATCAAGAAAAAATAATTTTAAATTTTTGGAGGAACAAAACCATGGTTAAGATCAGACTGACCAGAATGGGCCAGAAGAAGGCTCCCAGCTACCGTATTGTCGTTGCCGACAGCCGCTATCCCCGCGACGGCCGTTTCATTGATGAGATCGGCTACTACAACCCCATGACCAACCCTGCCGAGGTTAAGATCGACGCTGACAAGGCTAAGGATTGGATGTTCAAGGGTGCTCAGCCCACCGAAACCGTCAAGTCCCTGTTCAAGAAGAACGGCATCGTTGACTGATCCTTTGCCGGTGACCTATCATGGCAGAGCTTCAAAAGACCCTGCACGACATAGCCGCCGCCATCGTGGACAGCCCCGATGAGGTGAAAGTTCTTTACGAGGAGGACGATGATACCATCACCATGACGCTGAGCGTTGCTCCCGACGACATGGGCATGGTCATTGGCCGCCACGGAAAGATTGCCAAGGCTATCCGTACAGTTATCAAGGCTGCCGCCGCTCCCGGTGGCAAGAAGGTGAACGTGGAGATCCGCTAATAAAGGCAGCCAAGGCGGTCGTCTTATACTGACTTTATTGCTTGCCCCGCGTTCTGTGAAAAAAGCCCGTACCCGATCAACGCAAGTGCGTCATCGGACAGTACGGGCTTTTTGTTGTTTGCCCCAGTGCCGCCGATTCGTCAATGGGGAGTTTTTGATGTGACCGACAATTTCTTTCCCTTCCCCATACAAAACACTCCCCACAGACCGCAAAAAACAGGGTTACCGCACACCGGCGGTAACCCTGTTCTGTGATTGTTCGATTGACTGTTAAGAACGAATGGTGATCCCGTACAATCTATCCAGTCTCTTGAGGATCTTAGCGGTATACGCATCGAGCTGCTCCTGATCCAATGCCTTGTCACCGGGAACGAACGTTACCTGATAAGCCACGCTCTTGTGACCCTCGGGCAGGTTCTTGCCACGGTAAACATCAAAGATCTTGACCTTGCTGACAGCGGGACAAGCAGCCTTGACGGCACGGACGATCTCACCGTTGGTGATCTCCTCACGGGCAACAAACGCATAGTCGCGGCTCACCTCGGGGAACTTGGGAAGGGGCTTATACTTGACGTGACTCTCCACCGCGGCCGCGAGAGGAGCAAACTCCAGCTCGCAAACAAATGCGGATTTACCGATCTCAAAGTCGGCAGTCACTTCATAGGACAACTTACCCATATAGCCGATGACCTGACCGTTCAGCAGGATTTCTGCGGTCATGCCGGGATGCAGGAAAGGCTTGGTAGCTTTACGATACTCAAAATCCAACTTGAACGCATCAGCCAGCTTCTCGGTGATACCCTTGACGGTAAAGAAGGTCTCGCTGTCACCGAAGGCACCGACGCAGACCATCATTTCCTCCACAGGGCGGTCGCCGTTGCCCTTGGTGAAGCGGCGGGCGATCTCAAAGAAGCGACCGCACTCATTGCCGCGCTTGGCGTTGCGCGCCATGACCTGACAGAGGGTGGGCACCAAAGTGGTGCGCATGATGGCGTAGTTGTCGCTGAGGGGGTTCATGATGGAGACGATATCGTTCTCCAAAGCATCGGCGGGCATACGGAGCAGATCCAGCTCGGCGCGGGAATAAAAGGCGTAGCTGATGGTCTCGAAGCAACCTGCCTCGGCCAGGGTGTCCTGCACCTTGTTGAAGATCTTCTGCTCGAAGGTATAGCCACCGCTGGTGACGTGGGCGTTCTCCATGAGCTTGGGGGTGATGTGGTCATAGCCGTACATACGGATGACTTCTTCGGAAAGATCGGGGTAGGACTCCACATCCTCGCGGTAAGCAGGAGCCACAGCGGAGATCGTATCCCCATCCACGGTCAGCTCGAAATTGAGACGGGACAGGATGCCGTTGATCTCCTCCGCGGGCACTTCGATACCCAACACGCGGTTGATGGCGGTATAGGTAGTGGTCACGGGGGTGTTGGCCGCAGGTGCGCCGCCGATGTCGAAGCGAGTGCAACCCACTTCGCCGTAACCGTATTCACAAATGAGATGCAGGGCACGGTTCATGGCGAGCTCTGTGGTGTAGGCATCCACACCCTTGGAGAACTTGGCAGAAGAGGCACTGCTCTGTCCCAGGGCGCGGGAGGTCTTTCTCACGCTGTCACGGGCGAACTTGGCGGCCTCGAAGATGATGTCCTTGGTGGTCTCGCGGATGCCGCTGTTGAGACCGCCCATGACACCCGCGATGCACACGGGCTCCTTGGCGTCGCAAATGAGCAGGTTATCGGTGGTCAGCTCGAACACCTTCTCATCCAAAGTCTGGATGGTCTCGCCTGCCTTGGCGCGGCGGACGATG
>JAGASP010000049.1 GCA_017621695.1 Clostridia bacterium | reverse complement strand
TTATCAAATTCAGGGCGCTCAAGGCCGCCCCCGAAACCGCCGGCCATCATCATAGGGTTCAGGGGGCTTCGCCCCCTGAACCCCCATCGGTCATCCGACACCCGAGAGGTGTGGGGTTTACCCCGCTAAACAACAATTTACCGTTGCACTTCCCATCGGGTGATGCACCCTTGCCTTGGAGAGTGTCACGCGATATTGGCCGGCGGCACTGCCGCCTAAACAACAATTTGCCTCCCCATCCATAAAAAAGAGCATACCCACCCCGTGAGTATGCTCTTATCTTAACCAAGGAAAGGATGCTCCTTGGCCGCCGTCCGCATCTGCTGGATCACGGTCTTGGGCTTCTTGGTCTTGAACAGGGACGACCCCGCCACCAGAATATTAGCACCCGCCTCGGTACAATGTACGGCGTTATCACCGTTGATGCCGCCGTCCACCTCAATGGCAAGGTCAATGCCACGCGCCAAAGCCTCGCGGCGCAAGATCCGCACCTTGTCGAGACATTCGGGCATAAAGGACTGCCCGCCAAAGCCGGGCTCTACCGTCATGACGAGGATCATGTCAGCTACGCCAACGAAAGGGAGTACCGCATCTACAGGCGTTTGGGGGGAGATGGCAATGCCGCAAGGAATATGCTTTGCCTGGATCGCTTTCAGCACGTCCATAGGGCTTTCCACCGCCTCGCAATGAAAGGTGATGATATCCGCCCCTGCCTTGATAAAGCTGTCTACGTATTTAAGCGGATCCGAGATCATCAGATGTACGTCAAAAATGAGCTGTGTATGTTTACGGATCGAAGAGATCACAGGCGCACCGTAGCTGATATTGGGCACAAAATGCCCGTCCATTACATCGAGATGCAGGTAATTCGCGCCTGCTTCCTCCATGCGCTTGATCTCTCCCTTTAAATCGGAAAAATCAGCCGCCAACAAAGAAGGTGCAACGTAAAACATATATGTACCGTCCTTTCGTAAAAATAGGAATCACCCCATGGGGAAATTTGTCATATCATGGTGTGTGACCATGCGTATGCCGCGACACACGGGGATGAAAAAAGCAGGGAAGTGTGGCACGCGCACGTGTGCCGTGGGTACTGTCAGGGGGTGTCTTTTTTGAGATGCCCCCGTTTGTCACAGTAAAAGACAGACTGCGTGCGCTGCCATACCGTCATCGCTTCCCGTAAAGCCAAGATGCTCTTCGGTCGTCGCCTTGACGTTGACCTGCTCTACAGAAACACCCAGCACACGCGCGATATTTTCTCTCATGGCGGGGATGTGGGGAGCCAGCTTGGGTGCTTGCGCCAATACAGTCGCATCTACATTGCCCAGGGTATATCCGCGCTCTCGCATGATCTCAGCCACGCGGGTAAGCAGTACCATGCTGTCAGCGCCCTTGTAGGCGGGATCCTTGTCGGGAAACAACTGACCGATGTCGGGCGCGCCCATGGCACCCAGCAAAGCATCCATCACGGCGTGCACCAGCACGTCGGCATCGGAATGCCCCAAAAGTCCCTTCTCATAAGGAATATCCACGCCGCCGAGAATGAGCTTTCTGCCCTCCGTGAGGCGGTGAACGTCGTAACCGTGGCCGATCCTCATGCCTTGTCCTCCCAGACGCGAGAGGCCTTTTTGAGCGCCTCTGCTTCGGCTTCCTTACGCACGGCCAAAACGGCTTTGGCAAAAACCAAATCCGACGGCTCGGTGATCTTGATGTTCTCTCGGCTGCATTCCACCATTTTTACAGGCACACGAATGTGCTCTGCCATTTGGTTGTCATCGGTTGCCTCAAACTTTTCGTCGCGGCAAACGTATGCGGCAGCGCGGTAAAGATTGATCTGAAATGCCTGCGGCGTTTGCGCGAGCCAGACCAATTTGCGCTCGGGGGTGTAGTCAATAAACGCGGATTTATCGCAGACCTTGACGGTGTCGTAGGCCTTAATACCTGCCGATGCAGCGCCCCATTGATATGCGGCGTGCACCACGCGGTTGATTTCCTCAGGGGTGATGAGACACCGCGCAGCATCAGCTACGGCGATGTATTTACATTTCTTGTCTACCTCGTCAGAACCGAATCTGGCTGATTCCTGACGGGTCTTGCCGCCCTTGACGACCTTCGAGAGCTTGGTAATACCATACGTCTCTTTGATACTGTCATACAGCGGGATTTCGTCTTCCTTGGCAACCACGATGATCTCGTGGATGCTGTCAGCCGCCTCATATGCCATGAGGGTGCGCACTACAACGGGAAGCCCCTCCAGCTCGATGAACTGCTTGGAATTGCCCTCACCCATACGGGTGGAGCTGCCTGCGGCGCAGATCACAGCCGACGTGAAATTTTTGGGGTGAGGCTTTCCGGCAATTGCACGGAGTACCCCCGCGATCTTGGAGGGCGTATCGTTTTTCTTGTTTTTCTTTTCGCTCTTGTCGCTCATAGCGGGACTCCTTTGATCTTTTTTGTTCAACGAGAGTTTTTAAAGGTGACCTTCAATTTAAAATCTGAATATCTGAATAGGGCAGGGGCCCCATGGAGGCGAGAGATGAACCTACGGGTATTCAATTTCTCGGTAAATGACTTTTTTATTAAAAGTTTTTGGAGGTCAAGGAACCTTTTTTCAAAAAGGTTCCTTGCGTACCCTTCGTACCCTTCGTACCCTTCGTACTCCTCGTACTCCTCGTGCTCCCTTAATCCAAAGCATTCAGAGCGTCCACTCTCGCCTGATGGCGGCCGCCCAAAAATTCGGTGCCTACGAACAGGTCCACCATATCGCAGGCAAGACCGTAGCCGACGACGCGCTCGCCGAGGCACAGCACGTTGGCGTCGTTGTGGAGACGGGTCATACGAGCAGAAAAAGTGTTTTCACAAGCGGCGGCGCGGATGCCCGCGTGCTTGTTGGCGGCCATGGACATACCAATGCCCGTGCCGCAGACGAGAATGCCCAAATCAGCCTGACCGCCGGTCACAGCCTCGCAGACGGCGTGGGCGAAATCCACGTAATTGCAGGACTCTGCGGTGTGGGTACCTACGTCCATGACCTCGATCTCATGCTCCTTCAAATGAGCAACGATCTTCTGCTTCAAGCTCAAGCCGGCATGGTCACAGCCAATAACGATCGTCTTATTTTCCATCATCGTTTCCTTTTTAAACAATATTTGTCAGGCCAACGGTCACACATTCGCGCCGTCGGCTTTTTTCTTTTCTTCGTTTTCAAGTCTCACTCGCTCGGCCTGTGAAGGACGAAGATAGACGGGCGCCAATTCCGCGTCGGTGCAGGAGACGCCGCTTTGGTACATGGCAAGCGCCACCTGTGCCACGGAATATCCGCTCTGGTTGCGAAAGCGCTCTTCCAAAAGAACTAATTGGTCATCCAAAGCAGGGAACTGCTCCCCAAGCTCGTCAAAATCTATGACCAGCTCGGCACCGTCACCCACCAAATAGATCTTATGATCGGGTGCGTAACTCTCCAACTCCCGGAGCAAATCCTCAATGGCCAAAGCCCTGTCCTCGCAAAGACGGGTCAGCTTGCCCTCCTTGCACGCAAACAGCGCGTTGTAGATCTGCTCACGGCGGGCATTCATGCAGGGACAGATGATGCCCTCAAAAGCTCTCGCGTTGGTGGTCAAAGCCTCCAAGGTAGACACACCCACGCAAGGCTTATCCTTGCCAAAGGCGATGCCCTTGACCGTGGCCGCCCCGATGCGTACTCCCGTAAAGGAACCGGGACCTACCGTGCAGGCAAATAGGTCAATATCATCTACGGTCACACCGCAGGACTTCAACACAAACTCCACCGTGGGGAGCAGGGTCTCGGAATGGGTGTTGCCCGTGTTCAGGGTGCATTCAGCCAGTAAATGCTCGTTGTCGCATAAGGCCACAGAGCCAACCAGAGCCGTCGAATCCAAAGCCAGAATCAGCATATCTGCCTCCTTATTTCAAATCGATCTCAATGTGGCGCACGTCCACGCCCTCGCCCGTCTTGGAGATGGTCACCTCGACCCGCTTGCGGGGCAGAGAATCCATAATGTTCTCGCACCACTCGGCGATGCAGATGCCGCTGTCCAGATACTCGTCGTAGCCCATGGCATACAGTTCGTCGTCGGATTCAATGCGGTACATATCAAAGTGGAAAAGGGGACGCTTGCCGCGTAAGCGGTACTCGTGCACCAACGCGAAGGTGGGGGACTTGATCTGCTTGCCGGGAGCTAACACCTCGGCAAAGCCAGACACAAAGGCCGTCTTGCCCACGCCTAAGTCGCCAAACATGGCCACGAAGGAGGGCAAAGACTTGTCATACTCCAAGGCCTCCGCCAGCATACGACCCACCGCCCGCGTTTCCTCGGGACTACGGGTGACAATTGACAAGGGGAAATTCATCATCATTTAAACCCCTTCGATCAGTTGCCGCCCTCGGGCTTTTTGCGATCCTTGACGCGCTCGGTCGTGCCGTCGGGATTGACGATGACCGTGTTGTCCAGCATACCCGTCATGGAGGCGCGGATCTCGGCCAAATACTCGGTGCGGAGCGCGGCGCGCTCGATCAGTTCTTCTTCGGTCAGCGTCTCGCCCGCCTTGACGCGGCGGGCGTATTCGTTGATCTTATCCAGTTTTGCTTTTTCCATGATGCCCTAACCTGCGATGACCTTCACGAAGTTCTTCTTACCCTTGCGGAGCATCTTGCCATCAGCGAGATCGGCAGGCGCGAAGGTGGTTCTGGGATCGGTGATCTTCTCGCCGTCCAAAGTCACGCCGCCCTGCTGAATGGCCTGACGAGCCTCGGACTTGGACTTGGCAAAGCCTGCCTTGACCAGCATGGTGGGCACGTCACAGCGACCGTCCATGTAGAAATCCTCGTGAGCCAGGGTCAGGGTAGGCACATCGGCACCCTCGCCGCCGCCGAACAGAGCCTTGGCAGCAGAGCGAGCCTTCTCGGCCTCCTCCTCACCATGCACCAGCTTGGTCAGCTCGTATGCGAGAATGTCCTTGGCGGTGTTGAGCTGAGAGCCCTCCCAGCTGTCCATGGCGTTGATCTCCTCGATGGGCAGGAAGGTCAGCATGCGGATGCACTTCAGTACGTCGGCATCCTCCACGTTTCTCCAGTACTGGTAGAAATCGTAGGGAGCGGTCTTGTTGGGATCCAGCCATACGGCACCGCTGGCGGTCTTGCCCATCTTCTTGCCCTCGGAGTTGAGGAGCAGGGTGATGGTCATGGCGTGAGCGTCCTTGCCCAGCTTGCGGCGGATCAACTCGGTGCCGCCCAGCATATTGGACCACTGGTCGTTACCGCCGAACTGCATATTGCAGCCGTATTTCTGGTACAGATAGTAGAAGTCGTAGGACTGCATGATCATGTAGTTGAACTCCAGGAAGGACAGACCCTTCTCCATTCTCTGCTTGTAGCACTCGGCACGAAGCATATTGTTGACAGAGAAGCAAGCACCCACCTCGCGCAGGACCTCCACGTAGTTGAGGTCAAGAAGCCAGTCGGCGTTGTTGACCATGATGGCCTTGTCCTCGCCGAACTCAATGAACCGCTCCATCTGCTTCTTGAAGCAATCGCAGTTGTGCTGGATGGTTTCGCGGGTCATCATGGATCTCATGTCGGTGCGTCCCGAGGGGTCACCGATCATGGCCGTACCGCCGCCGATCAGCACCACGGGCTTGTTGCCCGCCATTTGCAGACGCTTCATGAGACACAGAGCCATAAAGTGACCTACGTGCAGGGAATCAGCGGTGGGGTCAAAGCCAATGTAGAAGGTGGCCTTGCCTTCGTTGATCATGTTCTTTATTTCTTCTTCATTCGTCACCTGGGCAATGAGGCCGCGGGCGACCAGTTCTTCATAGATTTTCATAGTTTGACATTCCTTTGCTTGAAATAATTATTCATTATATTTTACCACGAAAAGGGCGTATTTGTCAAGGCTTTTTGAAAGTTTCGCGGCAAATCCGAAAAGAAAATCCCGACACCGGGTCGGGATTTCCAAAATATTAAGATGTAGAATAATCGGGCATGGAAAGAGGTGCATCCGTATCAAAGGTTGTCCCCCAAGCGCGAGTATATTCGCCGAGACCTGCAATGAGAATTTCCTTGGTATAATCCCTCTCCTCCAATGCTTTGCGCACGTCCCAATGGCGCTCGGTCTGATCGTAAAGCCAGAGATTGCAGGGATAGAAGAGGATGGAAGCCTTAACGCGCTCATAGAAATGAAGCGGAACGTCCTCAACACCGTGGTGGGATATCTGGCACATATCACTTTGCAAATAGTCGCCGTACAGCTCCTCCATCAGATCTGTCCCCCGCATACCGATGTCACCGAGGAACAGCGCGCTGTAATTGTCATCGTAGATCCGGCTTACAATACTGGAATTATTGAAATAATTCCCATGATTGCCGTTCTTATATACGTCGTCAGCCGTCATGAGGATCTCCATCTTCAGGTTGCAGAAGGTGAAGGTCATACCCGTATGCGCATAGACCGTCTTTGCGCCCTCAAAAGCCGCGATGGACTCGTGAACCTCCGTGTTCAGATACTTATCACCACCGTGTGCTACGGCTGTTTCAGGATCAATGGGCGCGATGATGACGTGCTCGATCTTGACCTTGTCCGCATAACGCTTGGAGAAGGTGCGGAAGGTGGGGTAGTGATCGTTGTGCGAGTGCGTCAGTACCCAAGCGCGAATGAGAATGTCTCCGTCCCCTGCGGCATCTTTCAAAAAGTTATAGATCGGACGGGTCTGCTCAGCATACGCGCCGTCATAAATGATGAAAGAGCCGTCTGCCAATTGAATGATATAGCCCATGCCGTTGACGTGGGCGGCATCCTTCATTTGGGTCACGGTGACGGGATGATCTCCCGTTATTGCGGTGGGCTGCTTTGGGGGGAGGCTCGCGCCTGCGGTTTCGGAGGTGACGAGATTCAATTCATTCTTTTGCGGGAAAAAATAGATATGGGCAAACGCGCCGTCCTTAACGTAAGTCTCAAAGAGATTGCCGTTTTTTGTCGAGACAGCATATGGATCATACCCGTTTTTCAGATAGTGATCGCAGAGGTTTCTGAAAGCCTCGGGAGTTTGATTTTGATAGGTTTTCAAAACCGAATCGTCTTGGCAGGCATACGTGATCTGCGGTTCTCCCAAAGCTTCGGGGGAGATCGCATTGGGATAAGGATCCTCGGTGACAGCTTCGGTTTGGGGCTCTGTGTCAACCTCACTCTCAACGTCGGGTGTGGTTGCGGGGGAGACAGATGTGTCTGTCGCTTGCGTAGCTGTGTCGCTTGCGTCCGAGCAGGCAGAAAGGAGGGGAATCAAGCATACAATCAGCGCAAGAAGCAGAAACAGGAGGAGTATGTAACGTTTCATGTTCGTGTTCCTTTCTTTTTAAAAAGCATTTTCAGTGATCGTGCTGACAGGGATGCAGGAAGAAATCCGTCAGATCCATCCACCAGCGCCCTTCATCGTTCTTTTTAAATCCAATGGCCTTAACCATGGCATCATCGGTAAAGGTTTTATCGTCAAAATATGCCGTATGCACACCGCAAAGATCGATAAAATTGAGGGTCGCGCGTCCCATGACGAACAAGGCCTCGGCGCGATCTTTGGGGAGGATATCCGCATCCTTGACGATGCCGAGGGTATGGATATGACCGCCGGTTTGGTTCATGGTGAACTGACAAACACCCATCAGCTCGCCGTCGATCATGGCCTTGTATGCCATATCGTCTGCAGAAAAGGGCATACCGCAACGGGCGCACATGGCTTCCTGTTCGGTCTTGGATTGAATGGGTAATACTTCTAACATTTTGGGTTGCTCCTTTATAGAGTGATAGATATAAGAATGGTGTATCTTTGTTTGCTGCTGCGTGGCAGACAATATCGTGTGGCACTTACCAAGGCGGTGGCATATCACCCGATGGGGTGTTCAACGGTAAATTGTTGTTTAGCGAGGGATTAACGAAAACCCGTAGGGGCGACCCTGTGTGGTCGCCCGCTGTCCTGACATAGGCAAAACCCTTGTGGGTCAACAATCTTTTTGGCGGGAGGCCACACAGGGCCTCCCCTACGGCCAC
>JAGASP010000048.1 GCA_017621695.1 Clostridia bacterium | reverse complement strand
TTTCTGCCGTACATGAGCTTACCTCGAAAGGTCAGAGAGGTAGCTTCAACATTTGAAGAAATATTGGGTTCTGTCAGACCAACTTCCCACTTGCCAATCAGCGCGGTATGAGCCCCAAGTCGTTCCGCCACAGGGGTGGGCTGTCGGCGTTGGCTGACACATGACACGCTGTTGCAGTCCCCCTCCCTTATCGGGGGACTGCGAGCGTCACGAGGGAGTTGGGGTCTTGGGGAGAACCGTAGGTTCTGCCCTGAGCGGCGATTCTTTGCAACTTTCTTTCGACGAGGAAAGAAAGTTGATAGGAAGATAAACAACAATTTACCGTAATACCGCCCATCGGGTGATGCACCCTCGCCTTGGAGAGTGTCACGCGAGCGTTGGCCGGCGGCACTGCCGCCTAAACAACAATTTATCGGTTCTCCTTATCCCGTCATCTATAGCCCCATTATACCACCCCCACTTTCAATTGTCAAGATTTCTCCTGCGGCAGACGCAAAAAAAGAAGAGGATTCAAAATCCTCTTCTTCGTATCCAATAGATTCAGTTTGGATCTGTCACTCCGCTTTCACAGCGATATCCACATATGAGCCGGCCACAAAATTCACCAGCACTTCCCTGTCCATATAGAGCTGTGCACCGCGCATTCCCGCGCTGACGGTGATTTTTTCAAGGTTTTTGGCAGACGCATGGAAATACGTGGGGAATTTTTTCTTCATGCCGATGGGAGAGCAACCGCCGCGGATATATCCCGTCAAGGGAAGCAGCTCCTTGACGTGGATCATCTCCACACGCTTGTTGCCCGTTGCCTGTGCGGCGCGCTTGAGGTCGATCTCATGATCCACAGGGATACAAAACACAAGATATCCCGTTTTGTCTCCTTTGGCAACCAGCGTTTTAAAAACCATGTCCATGGGGAGTCCCACTTCGGTAGCAATATGCGTTCCCGAAAGGTCGGACTCGTCCACCACATACGTCAGAACCTCAAAGGGGATCTTGGCGGCGGTCAGCATTCGCATGGCGTTGGTCGTAGGGGTCGCTTTACTCATAGTCTCTCCTTCTCTGAAATCAGCTCGCGGGCAGCTGCGCGCTGCACGTCGGTGACCTGCAAGCCACCCAGAATGCGGGCGATCTCCTCGACACGGTCTGCCGCATCAATGAGCCGCACCGTTGTTTCGGCGCGCGTGTCATCACCCTCCGCGGTTTCTTTCTTTTCAATAACGTAGTGGGCATCTGCCAGTGATGCGATCTGGGCCGAGTGGGTCACGCATATGACCTGCGTACCTGTGCTGTAACGCGCCCCCAGGATATTCTTTGTTCCCTGCGCAATGGTAGCCAGCTTGATGCCCACCTTTCGCGCCGTTCGTCCCGAAATACCCGTATCCACCTCGTCGTAAATCGCGGTAGGAACACCGTAGCGCTCGTTCAAAACACTGCGGATCGCCAGCATGATACGGGAGAGCTCACCGCCCGAGGCAATGCGCGCCATAGGACCCAAAGGTTCTCCGGGATTTGCCGACAGAAGAAATTCCACCTCGTCCTTGCCATAAGGTCCAAACTCTGACATGGGCGTGACCGCCACCTCAAAGCGCACCTTGGGCATATCTAAAAACACCAAAGCATCTTGCACGGCACTCGAGAGAGCACCTGCAGCGGATCGACGGCAAGCGGTCAGCTCTTCAGCGTCCTTTGTCAGAAGATCCGTCAGCTTTCGCTCTTCCTGCACAAGATCTTCGATCAGATCGTCGGCAATATCAATTTCATGAAGGCTTGCGGCGATCTCATCGCGATATTTCAGAATGGCATCCACGCCCTCGCCGTATTTGCGCCCCAAACGGCTGATGAGATCCAGTCTGCCCTCGATGCGATCCAGCTCGGCGGTGGGATCTCCCACATCTTCGTCGCCAAACCCACGCACGCAATCGGCAATATCCTCAGCCTCCGCACGGATGGCGGCGATACGCTCCATGAGCCTGTCGCATTCGGGAATGATGGGAGAGATCTGCTCCAGCGCCGCCTCGGCTTTATCACAAAGGGACATGACGGTCGCTTTTTCGCCGTCGCACAGCACGCGGCAGGCAACCGACACCTGACGGTTGATCTTTTCGAGATGCAGAAGCTTATCCCTCCGCTCGGTGAGCTTTTCCTCCTCACCGGGACGAAGCTTGGCGGCGTCAATATCCTTGATCTGAAATTCCAGCATATCCTTTCGGCGAATACGCTCGGATACGTCGAGCTTCAGGCGGTTGATCTCGTCGCGCACGGACTTCCAGCGGGTATACCGTTCGGTATACGCTTCCAGCTCGTCGGAATCTTGGGCATAGTCATCCAAAAGGATCCTGTGCGCCGAGGGCTGCATGAGCTTTTGGTTATCACTCTGCCCGTGAATGTTGACAAGCAGAGCCCCGATCTCCTTGAGCATCCCGCCCGTGACGGCGCGTCCGTTGACACGCGCTTCGGTTTTTCCGTCACGGCGAACCGTACGTTGCAGCATAAGCTCTCCGTCGGTTTCCACGCCAAGCGCGGCCAGCGCCAATGCCACGTCATCGTCAACAGAAAAGACCGCGCTGATCAGCGCCCGATCTTCTCCCGCGCGGATGAGCTCACGGCTGACACGTCCGCCTGACAAGAGATTCAGGCTGTCGATGAGCAGAGATTTACCCGCGCCCGTCTCGCCCGTCAAAACGCAGAGGCCGTCGCAAAAATCAATATCGGCTTTACGGATGACCGCCACGTTTTCAATATGGAGCGACAGCAGCATATCACGCCTCTCCCTTCTTTGCCGAACGGGAACGGATGAGCTCCTTGATCTCCTCTCTGACGGTCAAGGCGTTCTGTCTGTCCGTCGTGACAATGAAAATGGTATCGTCACCCGCGACGGTGCCGAGAATGCCCGCGTGCCCCAGATGGTCGATCTCCAGAGCGACCGCCTGTGCCATACCCGGGAAGGTATGCACCACGACCATATTTTCGGCAGATGCGGCACGTGTGATGGCCTCGGATAACGCATGGCTCAAGCGAAGCCCCTTGGATTCAAATGCATTGTCGGGTAGGATGTAGCGATAATTCCCGCGGCCTGTCATGATCTTGGTCAGCTTCAGCTCGCGGATATCGCGGGAGACGGTCGCCTGGGTCACTTCAAAGCCCTCAGCGCGAAGGTAAGAGATAAGCTCGTCCTGAGTCTCCACTTCATGAACGCGGATGATGTTGATGATGGTATCGAGACGCTTCTTCTTCATGATTTTTGCTCCTTTTAATGAAAGGTGATCTTTTCGAGAAAAACGTATTGTACTGATATTTTGGTTTGATGTATCAGGTCATTTTTGTCCTGAGCTTGTGGTAAAATCCCCATTCTTTAATACGGATGAGGCGTGTTTCCATGGAAGATTTCGTGATGCGCACCGTCTCGCCGCGATAAAGCTCGCAATTGGTACGGCCATCCACCGTCAAAAACAGCATTTTTTCCCGTTGACAAACGTTTTTGATCTCCAGAACGGCAGTATCGGGGAAAATGATGGGGCGTGCGGACAGTGCGTGCGGACATATGGGAGTCACACAGAAGCACTTGACTCTTGGGTCAGCCACAGGACCGCCCGCCGACATGGAATAAGCCGTAGAGCCCGTAGGGGTTGCCACGATCAAGCCGTCGCTGCGGCAGGTGGTGACGGGCACGCCGTTTTCCGAAAGCTCGACGTCCACGATACGGGCAATGGAGCCGTTGGTAATGACTGCATCGTTGAGACCGTACGCCGTAGTGCGCACTTCCCCTTGGGTATTGAGAAGCTCGACGTGCAGCATGGAACGATGCTCCACGGTATAAGTCGGGTTATCAGAGAACAGACCGTCCAAGAGATCAAGCTCAGACATTTCCAGCTCTGCCATGTAACCGAGACGGCCAAGGTTGATCCCCAATATGGGGGTCTCACGCACAGCGGCTCTGCGGGCGGTCTCCAAAATGGTACCGTCTCCGCCCAAAACGACCATGAGATCGGCAGACTCATACACCTCGTCCATGGGAAGGAATGTAAACTGTACCCGCCCGCGGTTCATGCGCAAAATGCGTTCGCGGTTGAAGGAGGCCACAAGGATCTCGCATCCGCATTCCGAAAGCTTTTGCGCCACAGTCATGGCAGCCCCGGCTTTTTCGTATATGTTAAAATTCGTGATGAGACCAATTCTCTTAAAATCAGCCATGCAAATCACCTCGGTTCTTTTTTATCAATCGTGCCATATATTCCACGTTTCCGTCGCCGCCTCGAATCGGAGACGGTGTCACACCGTCCACAGAAAACCCGCAGGCCGCGGCACTTGCAAGCACGCGATCCACAGCGGCTCTGCGATCTGCCTCTTTTTTAACAACGCCTCCCTTGGAAAGCGCAGCTGCGCCCGCCTCAAACTGGGGCTTGATGAGGGTATAGAAGCATCCGCCGTCCTTGAGAATGACCGCGATGGCGGGATGGATGAGGGTCTGGGAAATAAAGGAAACGTCCATGACCACGCCGTCCACCAATCCCTCAAAGGGTGTTCCGTCGGGATTTTGGCAAAGTGGAGAAAAAATTTTTTCAAAGGAAAGCATTTCATCGGGGGTCAAGCCTCTGGCGTTTACCCCCTCGCAGTTGCGGACACGGGGATCTTTCAAAAGGGTGGGATGGAGTTGTCCGTGTCCCGAATCAATGCAATAGACGCGGGCAACGCCCTGCCGCAAAAGGCAATCCGTAAAGCCTCCCGTGGACGCGCCGATATCCGCCATTACCTTACCCGCAAGGTCTTGGGGGAAGGCATTCAGTGCAGCCTCCAGCTTGAGGCCGCCGCGGCTCACGTATTTGAGCTCATCAATGGTGTCTACCGTCAGTTGGTGGTCGCCGGCAGGAACATCCTCCGAAACCTTACGGATCAAGTGCCCGTCCAGCATAACAGCCCCGGCTTCAATGAGTTTTTTCGCCGCCGTGCGGCTGTCTGCAGCCCCGACGGATACAAGATATACATCTGCTCTCATAGCATCATAAATAAATCCCGTAAACAGGGATCAGCCCCATCAAAAGCGGAACCGCAAAGCCCAAAAGGAATCCTACAAAGACCTGCAGAGGGGTATGCCCCACCAGCTCCTTGAGGTTGCGGTTGATGTCGTCATGATCGGTGGATTTAAAGAGATCCGATACGATACGGTTGAGTACCTTCGCCTGCTCTCCGGCCTCGCGGCGGATACCCGTGGCATCCCGCATGACAATGAGCATAAGCAGGCAGGAAACCGCAAAGGTGGGGGAGGCCAATCCCTCGGACAGCGCGCAAGCAACCGTCAAAGCCGTCACCGCCGCAGTATGAGAGGAGGGCATACCGCCCGTACCGAACAAAAGCTCGATGACGTTAAAGGACTTTTCGCGAAACGCACCCGTCAGCACCTTGAGGATCTGCGCAACGATCCAACCCGTGCCCGCGCATATTAACGGAAAGTTTAAAACTAAATCTTTGATTGCATCCATTGGCGTTTTCCTATCATTTTAATGCTTTCTGACGGCCAGATACGCGCCCAGAGCCACCAGCCGTTCTGCATTGGCAAATGCGCTGATTTCGTCAAGCGCCTCTTCGGTCAGCCTCTCGGCGATCATTTCGGCTTCCTCAATGGCATGGAACGTCAGGTATGTATTTTTGTGATGCGTCGCGTCGCCGCCCACAGATTTGCCCATAACCTCCGCCGAAGACGTCACGTCCAAAAGGTCATCGATGATCTGAAACACAAGCCCGATCTTATCCGCGTAATGCTCGGCCGCAGTCATCTCAGCGCTTCCCTTTCGGTATCCCGCTGCCAAGCAACCAAGCTGTGCCGAAACGCGGATAAGCGCCCCCGTTTTGTTGTTATGCAGGGTCAAAAGCTCTTCCTCGCTAAGCGCGTGCGTCTCGCCGAACATATCAATGATCTGCCCTCTAACCATGCCGAAGCTTCCCGAGGCCAGGGACAGAAGCTGTACAGCATCCGCGCGCACCTCGGGAGGAACGCGGGTATTACCCGCCACCACGCCAAAGGCATCCATGAGCATACCGTCACCTGCCAGGAGTGCCACCGCCTCACCGTACACCTTGTGGTTGGTAGGACGGCCACGGCGAAGATCGTCATCATCCATGCAAGGAAGGTCGTCATGGATAAGAGACGACGTGTGGATCATTTCCACGGCAACGGCAAAGGGCAACGCGTCCTCTGTATTTCCGCCGAACAAGCGGCAGAATTCCAGCACGAGAGCGGGTCTGACTCGCTTGCCTCCCGCCAGAAGGGAGTAGCGCTCGGATTCATACAGATGCGCGTCGGAGCGCTCGCCGTTTTTGTACATGGATTCAAGCAAAGCTTCCACTGCGGCGGCATCCTCTTTGAGAACTTTTGCGGCAAGATCTCTGTATTGATCTATGTTATTGATTTTCATTTTTTCCTCACTCAGGTAAGATCTGTGTCGAAAGGAATGGCTTCGATGTCACCGTTTTGCATTTCCTGCAGGACTTTTACACGCTGCTCGGCGGTTTCCAGCTCGCGGTAGCAACGGCGGACAAGGGAGACCCCCTCCTCATAGAGCTTCATGCTCTCTTCCAAGCCGATGCCCTCGCGGCTTTGCTCCAGCTTGCGAACGATCTCCTCCAGACGCGAAACGGCAACCTCGTAAGGAATCTCTTCGTCCTTTTTTGTTTTGGGAGTCGCCTTTTTCCGTGCGGGCTTGGGGGTTGCGACAGAGGTTTCCTCTACCGCAGGCGTTTCGGGCTCGCTGATATATATTTTCTGTTCACTCATGTGTGATTCTCACTTTCAAATAGGCTTACGTCCTTGACAGAGACGGTAGCATGACCGTCAGCAAAGCGGAGGGTCAGATCCTGCCCCTGCGAGAGCATAGCGGCGGACGTCACCACACCTCCCGCTTCGTCCAATGCCATGGTATACCCACGGCGCAAAACGGCCAAGGGGCTCAACGCCTCCAGTTGTGCGGTCAGACGTGTCAAGGTCTGGCGGTTTTGGGTCTGCAGATGCAAAATGCTCTGCTCCATACGGTTGGAAAAGGCTTTGACAGCCTCCTTGCGGCGGGTATACATGGCCTCGGGAGAAGTCAGAACTCCCGCGCCTGCCAAGAGATCCAAGGTTGCACGGCGGCGGCGAAGGCCTTCCTCCATCGGCTTTTTGAGGCGTGCATAGAGGTTGTCGATATAGCGTCTGGCTTCGGCTGCATCGGGAACTGTCAGCTCAGCCGCCGCCGATGGGGTTGCCGCACGAAGATCTGCCACGAAATCGCTGATGGAAAAATCCACCTCGTGTCCGACAGCAGAAACAACGGGCAGTTGTGACGCGGCGATCTCACGGGCCAATGCCTCGTGGTTGAAGACCCACAGATCCTCAGCCGAGCCGCCGCCACGTCCCACGATGATGAGATCCACCCCCTGTTCGGGGTGATCCTTCATCTGATTGAAATAGCGAACGCCAGCAACCAGCGAGGCAACGGCGCGATCACCCTGAACAAGGGAGGGATAGAGCAGGATCTCCACCGAAGGGTCCCGGCTGCCCGCGACGCGGATGATGTCATGGATGGCCGCTCCCGAGGGAGAAGTAACTACGCCGATGCGCTTGGGATGCGACGGGAGGGGCTTCTTTCTTGCAGGATCGAACAATCCCTCCGAGGAGAGCTTTTGCTTGAGCTGTTCAAAGGCCAGCGCCATCGCGCCCGCACCGTCGGGGATCATGCGATCCACGATGAGCTGGTACTGCCCCCGCGGAGGATAGACCGACAGGCGGCCGTGCATCAATACGCGCATACCGTCTCGCGGTTGAAAATCCGACTGCATGAGCGCAGATCGGAACATCACCGCCGACAAAACGCTATCTGCATCCTTGGCGGAAAAGTAGAGATGCCCTGAGGCATACAGCTTAGCCCCCGAGATCTCCCCCGTAACCCAGATGCTTTTCAAGGTCGGGTTGCCCTCCAGGAGCATTTTGATATATTCGCTGACTTGGGAGACAGAGAAAGCGTTATCTCTGCCCGGATTTGCTCCGTACACGGAAACCCTCCTTTCAATCGTATATGAGTGCGCAAGAAGACTCCGAAAGTCATCTTGCCCCAAAAATCACTTCAAATATGCCTTGGCGCACAAGATACTGACCCCTGCGGCATTATCTGCCGAAAAAGCAGGCTCGGCATAATAGCACTTCCAAGGCGCTTTTTTTGTCAGCATGGGACGGATGAGCTTGTTGCTCATGACACCGCCGCCGTAAACCACAGGCAACGGTACTTCAAATTTCTCCTGTATCTGATCCGTCATACAGCGCAGGGTCTTGCCGATGAAGGACAAAACGTAGGCAGAAACATGACCTGCGTCAGAGGTTTTGCGCCACAAATCGGCAGCCTGGTTTTCCAGCCCCGACAGGTGGCAAATACCGTCCCGCACACAAACTTTTAAGCCCTTGACAGAGCCGTTTTTCATATACTCAGTCGCCAGCGTTTCCATCTCCCTGCCACAGGGGAAGGAAAGCCCCATCATAACGCCCGTACGGTCAATGACCTGCCCCGCATGGAGATCAGCACCGTAACCCACAAGATCCACGTCAAAGCCGCCGTCACGGGGGGTAGAAATCACAGCTTCGGTAGTACCGCCCGATACGTGGAAGGCCAGGAAGGGCTTTGCAAGAAAGCCTTCCTCAAAGAGCGCTCCCGATGAATACAGAGCGGCCATGATATGTCCGCTCTGGTGGGAAAAGGCGTAAATGGGCACGTCTGCCCCCGCCGAAAAGGCCTCAGCCGCCACACGACCCGACAAAAAACAGGGCATATAAGAGCCTTCGGCATCTCTCGGCGTGGCGGAATAGCCAACGGCGGCCACGCACAGCTCTCTCTCTCGGATGACCTCGCGCAACTGACGAATGGCATCGGGCAGATTTTTGACGTGGGCAAACACCGCATCACTTTGACGTAGTCCTCGCGCGCCCTCGCTGACGGGCAAGGGGATCTTGATATTGGCTACCACTTGGGGGTGACCCGCCTCGTCCATCACAGTTATCGCCGCCGAGGTGGTATAATTGCTGGTATCAAAGCCCACATAGCAGTGAGCGGCGGTATCAGTCATTGGTTTCTTCGGTCGCGGGAGCTTCCGTGGCAGACTCCACAGGTTCAACAGGAGCGGTTTCCTCGACAGCGGGCTCGGGCAGGACGGGAATGCCATTCTCAGCGAGATCGGTCTTGATGGCGTTGAGCACGCCGTTGATGAACACATAAGCGGGGGTTCTACCCGGCTCGCGGGTGGGGTCATCAAACTTCTTGGACAGCTCCACAGCCTCGTTGATGGCCACAGGAGCGGGCAAATTACCGTAAGCCATCTCGTAAGTACCGAGACGGAGGATGGTGCGGGTCATGTGGGAAAGGCGGTTGGTCTTCCAACCCTTTGCGTGACGGCTGATGAGCAGATCAAGACGTGCCTGTTGCTCTTTCACGCCGAAGTAGGTACGGCGGATATATTTATCCCCTTCGTCGATGTCACGGTTTTCGCAGGACAGGGCGAAAATCTCCTCGGGGGCAGTATCCGGCTGATATTCTGTTTCGTAAAGTAGCTCAAATACGGTCTCGCGGGCTTTTCTGCGAGCCATTTTCTTGTCTTCGTTCATGGGTGAGCCATCCTTTCTTTATGTGGAATAAAATTCTTTTTGTCAATGAGGGCATAAGTTTACATTATATTATTATACTTGATTTTGATTAAAAAGTCAACCTGTTTAGTGAATAAAAATTGAATATATTCAGTTTTTTGGTTTAGGAAAGTAAATTGTTGTTTATCTTCCTATCAACTTTCTTTCCTCGTCGAAAGAAAGTTGCAAAGAATCGCCGCTCAGGGCAGAACCTACGGTTCTCCCTAAGAACCCAACTCCCTCGTGACGCTCGCAGTCCCCCTATACGGGAGGGGGACTGCAACAGCGTGTCATGTGTCAGCCACCAGCGGATGCCCTCCCCTGCGGCGGAGCGCCTTGGGGCTCATACCTCGCTGGTTAACA
>JAGASP010000047.1 GCA_017621695.1 Clostridia bacterium | reverse complement strand
GTAACTTTTCCGTCATATTTCACGCTTTCGCTTGCGAAAGCGATTTTCCCTTCGCGTAGCTCTACTACGCGTGCGAAAAATTGTATCATCTGACGAAAAACTTCCTCACGGCTCTCTCGCCAATAGAGTTTTTAGAGGTTCTCTACAGAGTATATGCCGGCACGGCCCTGTTGTTACACAAGGTCATCTCCAAAAGCTTTCTTGACGGAGAATTTTCGGGAAATTATCCGCTAAGAAAGTTTTTAGAGATTTCCGCAAATGGGAAAATCGGCCGCAGAATCGGGATAGACTGCGGCCGATTTGAAAGCCCTTGTATCAGAGGAGGTATACAAGGACGCCGGCGACAGCGCCGAACACCATCAGTGCGCAAAGAGCGACGGCAATGATCTTGAGGGCAAGCTGCTTCTTTTCGGACTTCTTGGACATGATATGTTTCTCCTTTTCATTAGATATCAAATTTGATTTGTTGGATGTCTATATTCTTTTCCTCAAGCAAGGTTCCCGTAGCGGGGATCTTGAGCTTGCGGTAAGATTTTACGTTTTGGTAATTATCCCCGAATTCCGACAGGGCGCGAACCACCTTCTGCCCCTTCTTGAGGGTCATGAGCTGCACGCCGCCCGAGGTACGGGTGGTCTTTTCGGGAATCAAGGAGGACTTGATGAGGATCGCGCGGTCATTATCCGATACCATGAGGATCTCCAGAGGCGTCTTGGCCTTTTCGCAGAACACGGCGACCAGCGGGGATGCGGTGGAGTAAGCACCCGTCAGCTTGCGGCGGTTACCCTTGGTGGCATATGCCGAAACGGGTACGCGCACGCCCTTGCCGTTTTCAAAGATGAAGACCATGTGCTCGTTTTCCGGGTAATTGTCCGAGGCACGGACCTCCATATATACGGGACGCTCGTCGGGATCCATCTTGAGCAGGGTGGGAAGATAGTCGCCCATGGCTTGTACCTTGCCGATATCAAAGGATGCGACGGCGGCACGGTATACCTGCCCCTGATTGGTAAAGAACACGAGATCGTCGATGTTTTCTGCCTCGGTGACAGCCAGAACCTCGTCTCCGTCCTTGAGCTTGTGATCCTCCAGCGTGGCTTGGCTTCTCGTGTTGGAAGGCATCTTCTTGAGGTAACCCTCACGGGTGAAGATGAGGCGCACGGGGAAGTTTTCGACTTCGTTGGTAGGATTATAGGTGCTGATGTTCTCCATGCCCATGATCTGGGTCTTTCTGGGCTGACCGTATTTTTTCTTGATCTCGGAGAGCTGGTTGGCGATCAGCGCCTTCATCTTCAACTCATCTCCGAGGATCTCCTCGATCTCTGCGATCTCCTTGCGGAGATTTTCCATCTCGGCGATGCGGTTGAGGATATATTCGCGGTTGAGGTTGCGGAGCTTGATCTCTGCGATGAAGTTGGCCTGTATCTCGTCAATGTCGAAGGCCTTCATCAGGGCGGGCAGAACCTCGTCCTCTTTTTCGGTCTTTCTGATGATCTTGATGGCAAGATCAATGTCCAGAAGCACCTTGGCCATAGCCTCCAGGAGATGGAGCTTGTCTCGCTTTTTGTTCATGTCGAAGGTCAGCTCACGGCGCACGCACCCCATGCGGAAGGTGATCCATTCCTTGAGGATCTCCAGAATGCCCATCTGACGGGGCACCGAGTCAATGAGAATATTGAAGTTGCACTTAAAGCTATCCTCGAGCGGGGTGAGACGGTAGAGCTTGGCCATGAGCTTGTCGGGATCGGTGCCGCGGCGGAGATCCAACGTCAGCTTAAAGCCTGACAGGTCGATCTCGTCACGGAAGTCGGTGACTTCCTTGAGGGTGCCTGACTTGATCATGTCAGCGATCTTATCCATGATCTGCTCGATGGTGGTAGAATAGGGGATCTGCAGAATGTCGATGCAGTTGTTGTCGGGATCGTACTGATACCGCGCACGCACCTTGAAGGACCCTTGACCCGTTTCGTAAATGGCGCGCATCTGTGCTTCGTCATAAAGGAGCGTACCGCCACCCGAAAAATCAGGTGCCTTGATGAGCTCCATCATGCGTTCCACCGTGACGTTGGGGCGCTTGAGCATAGCGATGGTACCGTCACAGACCTCGGAGAGGTTGAAGGAACAAATGTTGGAGGCCATACCGACGGCGATACCCATATTGGGGGTTACCAGGACGTTCGGGAAGGTGGTGGGAAGCAGGACGGGCTCCTTGAGGGTACCGTCGTAGTTGTCTATCAGATCGACAGCATCCTTGTCGATGCCCTTGAAGATCTCGGCACAAATGGGATCCAGCCTTGCCTCGGTGTAACGGGGCGCGGCGTATTTCATGTTGGAGGAATAGTGCTTACCGAAGGAACCCTCGGAGTCCACAAAGGGGTGCAGAAGCGCCTCGTGGTCTCGCGTGAGACGCACCATGGTTTCATAAATACCCGCATCACCGTGGGGATTGAGCGCCATGGTTCGGCCGGCAATGGTCGCGCTTTTGACGTGAGGGCCTGACATGAGTCCCATTTTGAACATGGTGTAAAGCAATTTTCTGTGCGACGGCTTAAAACCGTCGATCTCGGGAATGGCGCGGGATATGATGACCGTCATCACGTAGGGCATATAGTTCTTTTCTATGGTTTCGGTGATGATCTGATCCTCAATAGGGGCCGGGGGGCGGATCTCTGCGATGGGTGTTTTCTTTTTCTTGGCCATGGAAAAACCGTCCTTAAATTTTCTTAATGGTGTGCGCCGCGGCACGAATGAGTCGATTGTAAAGCGCGAGTCCTAAGCCGTCGCGTGGCGGCAGATGGGCGTAAATGATCCGGGCATCGGTTTTGTCCGCTTCACGTAAATGGGCGAACAAGGTGTGCGCTTGGGTGGCAAGATCCTCCCTTGCACCCACGGTGAATAGGTTTTTATGCTGCAGCTCGGTGGCTTCCTCGTCATAGCAGAGGATGGCACAGGGCTTGGTTTCCTGTTCGGATTTCAAAAATGCCAGAATGTCCTTGGGAGTACCGTCGAGCAGTACCAAGGGGATGGTCGGCGCGTAATGGCGGTACATCATGCCGGGGGAGAGCGGGCGCTCACCTTCTTTGAGCTGCTCCAGCACGGCAGGGGCGATGACCACACGCTCGCATACGCAAGCAAGCGCGTCGGCGGTGATGGCACCGGGACGGAGCAGGGTCAGGTATTCTCCTGTTTCGTCACGGTCGATCTTAACGATGGTGGATTCCAGCCCGATGTCGCTTTCTCCGCCGTCGATGATGATGTCCACCCGACCTGAGAGGTCAGAGATGACGTGCTCGGCGCAGGTGGGGGAGGGCTTGCCCGAGAGATTGGCTGATGGAGCGGCTATGGGAAGACGGCACGCCTTCAGAAGCGCGTGTGCGATGGGATGATCGGGACAGCGTACCGCCACGGTGTCAAGTCCGCCCGTGGTGGCGTAGGGAATGCAGTCCCGCTTGGGAAGGATGACTGTCAAAGGTCCCGGCATGAAAGCCGCCGCCAAACGGTTGTAAAGCTGATCCGTAACGGCGTATTTGTCAGCCTCTGCAGGGTCATGAATATGAATGATGAGGGGGTTGTCCGAAGGCCGTCCCTTGGCGGCGTAGATCTTTTCTGCCGCTTCATGGGATAAGCCGTTTCCGCCGAGTCCGTAGACGGTTTCGGTGGGGAAGACCACAAGGCCTCCCGCACGGAGGATATCGGCGGCTTCTTGGAGCTCTGCCCCGGCGAGGGAAGGATCGGTGATCCTGAACACTTTGGTTTGCATTGATCTCACATATCCTGTTGCTTTAATTTTTCAACCGTGTCGGCCTCGGTGAGGGCATCCAGCATGGCGGAGATGTTGCCGTTCATAAAAGACGGCAGATCAAACATGGAATACCCGATGCGGTGATCCGTGACACGGGATTGGGGGTAATTGTAGGTGCGGATCTTCTCGCTTCTGTCGCCTGATCCGACTTGGGATTTTCTGGTGGCAGCGAGATTTTCCTCCTGCTCCTGTTTTTTCATGTGATAGAGCTTGGAGCGGAGCATCATGAGCGCCTTTTCCTTGTTTTGCAGTTGGGAGCGCTCCTGCTGACACTCAATGACAATGCCCGTGGGCTTGTGGGTGAGGCGCACGGCGGATTCGGTCTTGTTGATGTGCTGACCGCCCGCGCCGCTGGACTTGCAGGACTCGTAGATGAGGTCGCTTTCCTTGATCTCAATATCGGCGGCGGTCACGTCCTCGACCTCGGGCAGTACCGCCACGGTAGCGGCAGATGTCTGGATGCGCCCTTGGGATTCGGTGACGGGAACACGTTGCACACGGTGCACACCCGATTCAAACTTGAAACGGGCATACGCGCCCTTGCCCTCGCAAAGGAAGGTGATCTCCTTGAATCCGCCCAGCTCGGTCTCATTTTCGGATGCAACAGACACCTTAAACCCTGCGCTCTGTGCGTACATACTGTACATTCTGAAAAGATCTGCGGCAAACAGAGCGGCTTCCTCTCCGCCCGTACCGGCGCGGATCTCCATGACCACCGAGCGGTCATCATCGGGATCCTTGGGGATGAGCATTTTGCGAAGCTCGGCTTCGGTTTCTGCCAGCTTGTCCTTGAGGGTCAGTATTTCCTCGGTTGCCATGGCGCGAAGCTCGGGGTCATCTTCCATAGATGCCAGCTCCTCGGCATCGGCAAGCTCTGCTTGCAAAGAAAGATAACCGCGGTAGACCTCGATGAGGGGGGTGAGGCTGTTGTATTCCTTGATGAGGGATGTGTAGAGCTGTGGGTCTGAAACCGTCTCGGGTTGGGACAGACGGATCTCCATGGATTCGTATTTGAGAAGGATGGGGGAGAGTTTTTGATTCATGAAACCTCCTTGGGAGGGGGATTGTGCGCCTGCGGCGTTTGAAATTTACTGCGTTTCAGTAAATGAAGTGCATTTGTATGCGGTATTTTGTTTTGTTCAAAGTTCTTGGAGGTCAAGGAAGCTTCTTTCAAGAAGGTTCCTTGCGGGGGGACAGGGACAGAGCCCCTCGTACGCCTCACGCCTTAAAGAACACCTTGAATGCCTGATGTGCGGTGTAAACGTCTGCCTTGGAGACCACCTCGATGGGCGCGTGCATGGAGAGCACGGGGACGCCGAGGTCCACGGTCTCGATGTTGTGCTTGGCGATATATTTTGCGACGGTTCCGCCACCGCCCACGTCGGTCTTGCCCATGTCGCCGGCCTGCCAGATGACACCGCCCTCAGCCATGATCTTGCGGATCCAAGCCACGTACTCGGCGGGAGCATCATTGGTGGCTACCTTACCGCCGTGACCCGTGTACTTGGACATGGCTACGCCGCAGTTGAGCATGGAGACATTGCGGCGCTCGTAGACCTCGGGGAAATTGGGGTCGAAGCAAGCCGTTACGTCTGCGGAGAGGCACTTGGAGTTGGCCTTGACCGTGGCGGGGTTGCCGCCCAAAGCCTTGGCGATCTCATGCATGAGGTCGATCATGACCTCGCATTGCATACCGGTATTACCGTCAGAGCCGATCTCTTCCTTGTCGGCCAGAATGACCATGGCGGTGTGGGTTGCGTCGTCGCTTCCAAAGAGTGCGGTCATGCAGGGATAAGCGCACACGCGGTCGTCGTGACCGTACGCGCCGATGAGGGAGCGGTCAAGACCCACGTCGCAGGCCTTGGCGGCAGGCACGGCAGAAAGATCTGCCGAGAGGAAGTCCTCCTCGGTGATGCCGTACTTTTCGTTGAGAATGGAGAGGATATTGAGACGGATGGCATCCTTCTCACAGCCGGGATAGGGACGGGAGCCCAGCAGAAGATTCAGGTTCTCTGCAGGGATAGCCGAGCCCAAGGGTGCCTTGGACTGCTCCTGTGCCAGATGAGGGAGGAGATCGTTGATGTAAAGCACGGGGTCGCCCGCATCCTCACCAATGACCACGTTGACCACGGTACCGTCCTGCTTGACCACTACGCCGTGCAGAGCCAGAGGAATGGTCACCCATTGATATTTGCGGATACCGCCATAGTAGCGGGTCTTGAAGAAGGCCATGCCGCTGTCCTCATAGAGAGGGGACTGCTTGACGTCCAGACGGGGATTGTCCACGTGGGCAGCCGCGATACGGATGCCGTTGTTGATGTCTTCGGAACCGACTCTGAAAAGGTACAGAGAGCGTCCGCGATTGTTGTAGTAATACTTGCCACCTGCTTTGAGCTCCATGCCGAAGGTGTAGGGAATGTAGCCCTCCTTCTCGGCCATTCCGATAGACACGGCGACGGACTCACGCTCGGTCTTGGCGGCATCCAGATAGGCCATGTAGCCCTTGGCGTAGTCATATGCGGCGGCGACGGTGGCCTCGTCAGCCTTTTCGTAGAAGTTGGTCTTTTTGTAGCCGAGGCGGGCTTCCAGCTCGGCGGCGACGTTTTTGTTTTCCATAGTTTTACCTCGTTTGGATGATATAATTTTTGGTGTCTTTAAGGGTGCAGAGCTGCTGTCACGGTCTCTGCTTCTGTGATGATCTCCGTTTCGGGAACGCCGTAAAGCCTGTCGTAGGTATCCACGGCCTTGGTCACTTTTTTGATATAATTGCGGGTCTCCTTGAAGGGAATGGATTTAAGCCCACCCTCGCCGTCGGCATATTCCGCATTTTGGAGCCATCCGTCTACGTTGCCGATCCCCGCGTTATAGGCGGCCAATGCGACCTGCCAGTTTCCGTAGCGCTTGTAGAGATGGGACAAAAGATACGCACCGTAGCGCACGCTGGTCTCGGGATCGTAGCGCATACCGTCGGCCAGATGCTCAAACAGCATTTCGTTTGTCAGCCAGTCAAAGGTGTCGGGCATGAACTGCATGAGCCCGACAGCGCCCTTGTTGGATACTGCCGCTGAATCAAAGCCGCTTTCGGTTTTGATGACAGCGTACAGCATATGTGGCGGAATATCGTACTGCTCGGCGTAGAGCTCTACGTAGTCGCTGTATTTCTTGGGGTATGCCAATTTTTCAAATCCGCTCCAGATGAAATCGACCAAAAAGCCGAGCAGAACGGAAAAAATCAGAATGAGGGCGATCATGACGGATCTGGAGGGACGCGGAATGTGAAATCTTTTCAAAAATTCACCCCCCATTGTGCCAGTAAGCGCTGCACATCAGAGGCGAGAGCTTCGATATTTGTATTGTTATAGATCACGTGCGCGGCGCGTTCGGTATAATAGCTGTCGGGCTTTTGCGCGGATAAGCGTGCCTGCGCCTGAGATAGGGTCAGGCAGTCCCGTGCCATGATGCGGGAAAGACGCACGTCGGGATCCGCCAGCACCGCCAGCGTGGTGTCGCATTCGGTATCAAACCCCGATTCGAAAAGCAGGGGAGCATCCACAAAGACGCCGACACAGCCCTGTGCCTCCAGCTCGCGGCAAATGCTGCGGGTCACGTCCAAAACGTAGGCGTGGGTGATGCGGTTGAGATCGAGCAGCTCGGCCTCGTTGCCAGGGGCGAACACGTGCGCCGCCAGAATCTTGCGATCCAGCGTGCCGTCGGGAAGCAGAATTTGCTGGCCGAAGCGCTCCGCCAGCTCATCAAGGCAGGGGGACGGAGGGATCAGTAGGTCGTGATAGACCTGATCGGTGTCGATGGAGAGAATGCCGTAGGGGGAGAACAGGGAAGCCACAGTCCCTTTGCCCGCGCCGCTGGGGCCCGTCAGACCAATGGTCAGCATAGGGACACCTCCCGTCGCGTTTCAGCGCTTTGTTGCGCGGCCTCCATGACCGACTGCACGTATGCGCCGTCAGCAAAGGAGGGAGACGCGGGACGATCCTCGTATACAGCGGTCAGATATGCCGCCATAGAGCCAATGTGCCCCCGCAACCAACCCACAGGCGCTTTGGGTGTGGGAAAGCCCGTAGCGGGGGAAGGATAGCGCCCCACGCATTCGATGCGGGTCCGTCCGCGCACGCCGCCAATGGGAGAGCCCTCGACGGTGGCATCGTAGAAATTCAGATAATTGGGATCCATCAGCGAGAAGGACAGGGAGCCGAGGGTACCGCATACCGAGAAGCTGAGCTCGTCATTGGCTCCTTGGGTCAGCTTGGAGACGGTAATGTTACCTATCGCGCCGCTTTCCAATTCGCAGATCATGTAAAATGCCTCGCCGGCGTTGGTCTCCCACACCGAGCCGTCGGATCTGAGATGCGTGGGGAAAGCAATCTGGGATCTCGCTGTGACTGCAGCGACTTTTCCGCAAAGGAAGTGGCAGAGATCAATGACGTGAGGGCCAAGATCAAAGAGTGTCCCGCCCCCCGCCTCGGCAGTCTGCTTCCAGCCTACGCGGCGTTCGGGGTCAATGCAGGAGTTATGCTTGTAGGAAAAATCAAAGGACAGGATACGTCCCAGCCTCCCCGTGTCGATGAGCTGCTTGGCTCGCATGACGGGGGCGAGATAGCGGTTGTTGAACACCGTGCCGCAGGTCAGCCCCGATGCTCGCGCCAGATCAGCCAATTCGCGGGCTTCGGCGGCGGTAACGGTCAGGGGCTTTTCACAAAGCACGTGTTTACCCGCACGAAGCGCGGCCTTGGCGGTCTCGAAGTGATGGGGGTTAGGGGTGCAGATGTCGATGACATCAATGGTGGGGTCATGAATGATGGCCGCCTCGTCAGCGGCTCGGGGGATGCCGTAGGTCTTGGCGACGGCCTCGGATCTCTCCGGGTGATCGGCCGACGCGCACACAGCGGCGACCTCGGCTGTGAAGGGAAGGTCATAGAAAAAGGGAAGATTTTTCACCGACCACAGGTGGGTCTTGCCCATAAAGCCGAAGCCAATGAGTCCGATGTTTATGTGCTTCATATGATCCTCCTTCTTCCTGCGTATAAAGATACATCCTATATTATATAACATTTTATAAAAAAATGCAAGGTGTATTTGTAAATTTCCTTGCTTGGGAGAGATAATTTAAAGGAAAGAGGATAATTATTTTTGCTTGAGAATTGACAAAAGTATGGGTTTGTGTTATAATCAATGTGCCAAACTAATCTAATAATGCAAAGTGGGTATAATTTTCTTGTAGAGAGAAGTATATCTTTTTTCTACGTGGACAAAGTTTGAATTTGATAAAATGCAAATTCCGCTTTCTTCATGAGGTGTTATACCGATTTTGCAATGATTAGTGTGGCGACTATCGGGGTTTGCGTTTTTATGCGCTTACTACGGTAGGCGCATTTTTATTTTAGGAGGATGAAAAATATGTTCGATTATGACGACGTTGGAGGAAAAATTAAGAACTTAGCGAAGAGTTCTTTTTGGGTAGAGGCCATTTGCACAATTGTTGCAGGTTTTATTATATTGGCAGACAACGGATTTAAAGATGGTTGGTGGGGCATTTTAATCATTATAGGCGGTCCTTTAGTTGCATGGGTAGCATCGTGGATACTTTATGGCTTTGGGGAAATTGTTGATAAACTTTGTACGATTGAAAAAAACACAAGCATGATATATAAGCCTACCGAACTAAATGATGCTAGGGAAAAATACGAGAGTAAAATTCGTCAAAAGAAAGAAATAGAAGAAAAAAAGGTAGATATTCAAAAAAGAAAAGAAGCGGAAGTAAAAAAGCTTAAAAGTCTGGTCGGAACATCAAATGCACAGTCAGTGAAAATGTGTCCGTACTGTGGAGAAAATGTTTCCTCAAATAAATGTGAAATGTGTGGGAAAAGTAATTTCTTATTTGATAGCAACAAGTAAAATATATGGAGAACTGATCTTTTTAATTTTTTATGTGCATAAAATCGCCCCGCCTCGGCGGGGCTTTCTAATACCCCTTGCAAAATGGAGAGAAGTGTGGTAGAATAAGAGAGAATTCAAGTAAATTGTTGTTTACGGGTTTATGATGATTCCGTAGGGGCGGATTCCATATCCGCCCGAAAACCCTTAAAGGTCTACGGAGCGCAATGATTTTTTTGACGGGCGGATATGGAATCCGCCCCTACAGCCATATGGGTCATTGGCCGATAAACAACAATTTACAAGACTAAGATCTTGTCGGGTGATGCACCTTCCCTACGGAGAGAGTCACGCGAGCGTTGGCCGCGGGCACTGCCCGCTAAACAACAATTTACCGTTATACTCCCCATCGGGTGATATGCCCTCGCCTTGGAGGATGTCACGCGAGCAATGGCCGCCGCACTGCGGCAAACAACAATTTACAGTAAAAAGGAGGCTCCCATGTCTTACACCTTCCCCCATGCCGTCCACAGCGGTACGCACCGTGGCGGACACGTCCAGGGTATCGCCATTGACGAAGCCAAGGGCCACATCTATTTTTCCTTTACCACCGAGCTTGTCAAAACCGATTATGACGGTAATCTTCTGGGTAGCGTCAAGGGGCTCATCGGGCATCTGGGCTGTATCGTTTTTGACCCCGACAGGCGGCGGGTCATCGGCTCGCTGGAGCTCAAGCACGATGCGATCGGCAAGGGCATCGTTTCCCGCACGGGACACGATTTGGCAGAAGAGGACGCTTTCTACCTTGTGTCCTTTGACGTAGATGCCATCTCCCGTAAGGATATGGACGCGGAGGCTGACGGCATCATGAAGGCTGTGTGGCTCAAAGAGGTGCTGGAGGACTACAACGCTACCGACGAGGTCAGCGGCAAACCCCATCGCTACGGCTGCAGCGGCATCGACGGTACCGCCTTGGGACCCGTGTTCGGTGCAGATCCTACCTCCCCAAAAAAGATCATGGTGGCTTACGGTGTTTACGGTGACGTGACCCGAAAAGACAACGACCATCAGGTCATCCTGTCGTATGCTCCCGATATCTTTGATACGTACGGCGCTCCGCTTTGTCAGGACGCACCGCATCACCAGGGACCCGATACCCCCGAGGCCAAATATTTCTTCTATACGGGTAATACCACCTACGGTGTGCAAAATCTGGAGTACGATCCGCATACTCGCACTTGGCTGACAGCGGTCTACACGGGGAAAAAGGAAGCCTTCCCCAATTATCCCCTGTTCTTCATTGATGGCAGGACAGCGCCCGTGTTGTCCCCGCTTGCAGGCCGCAACGGTGAGGAGGGATTGACCCTGCGCGCCACTCGCTTGGGACATATGCCCGACGAAGCGACACCCGGTTGCCGTTTCCCTTTGGGATCTACGGGCATCTATGCCTTCGGTGACGGCAGATACGCGTTTTCTGTTCATGGCAGGACGGAGGAGGGCTTTACGTCTACCGTGGTCTTGCATCGTTTGGATGAAACTCGGGATGACTTGTTTGCCGAATAAAACAAAAAAGATACGGACATATGCGTAGTGCCCTTAAGGACACTACGCGTCGATATAAATCCGCTGAAGCGGATTTTCGATATACGCTGACGCGTTCGATATGTGCTGACGCACTCGATATGCTCACTGCGTGAACGCGGATTTATATCATATCGAGT
>JAGASP010000003.1 GCA_017621695.1 Clostridia bacterium | reverse complement strand
GACCTGTTCGGCGAGCAGGCTGTCCTTTGCGGTGGTGTGGTCGACCTCATGCGTTGCGGCTTTGAGACCCTCGTTGAGGCAGGCTATGAGCCCGAGAACGCATACTTCGAGTGCATCCACGAGATGAAGCTCATCATCGACCTCATCAACAAGGGTGGCGTAGCCGCTATGAACTACTCCATTTCCGATACCGCAGAGTACGGTGAGTACGTCTCCGGTCCCCGCGTTCTGCCCTACGAGCAGACCAAGGCAAACATGAAGGCAGTCCTGGCCGATATTCAGGACGGTACCTTTGCAGGCAAGTGGATCGCCGAGAACAAGAACGGCCGTTGCTTCTTCAACTCCAAGCGTGAGGCTCTCGCCAAGCACCCCATGGAGATCGTCGGTAAGCAGCTCCGCGAGCAGATGCTCTGGAAGAACGACACCGACCTCGACAGCGCTTCCAAGTAAGAACGGGGAGTACGCGAGGGGGAACTTTTGAAAAAAGTTCCCCCTCGACCCCCTCAAAACCTTTAATAAATAAGGAATTGACCAAGAGATTGGACGCCTGATATTCCGTAGGGGCGACCATCGGTCGCCCGCAAATCCTTTGGTATCCAACCGCAAATACAAAAGCCCCTTTTGTATTTCCCGTTGCATATCAACCCATCAACATAGAAAGGAATATTTACCATGATTTCCGATAACGTCAAAAAAGGCGTGGAGCGCGCCCCCAACCGCTCTTTGATGTATGCCTTGGGTCTGACTAAGGAAGAAATGAGCCGTCCCCTCGTGGGCATTGTCAGCTCCTATAACGAGATCGTCCCCGGTCACATGAACCTGGATAAGATCGAGGAAGCTGTCAAGGCAGGCGTTCGTGCCGCAGGCGGTACCCCCATCATGTTCCCCGCCATCGCCGTGTGCGACGGCATCGCCATGGGTCACGTGGGTATGAAATACTCCCTCGTCACCCGCGACCTCATCGCAGATTCCACCGAGGCCATGGTCATGGCACACCAGTTCGACGGCCTTGTCATGATCCCCAACTGCGACAAAAACGTGCCCGGCCTTCTCATGGCCGCCGCACGTCTCAATATCCCCACCATCTTCTGCTCGGGCGGCCCCATGCTGGCGGGTCACCTGGACGACGGTCGCCGCACCTGTCTCTCCCATATGTTTGAGGCCGTGGGCGCGTACCACGCAGGCAAGATGGACGAGGATGGCGTAGACAACTACGAGCGCAACGCCTGCCCCTCCTGCGGCTCTTGCTCGGGTATGTATACCGCCAACTCCATGAACTGCCTCACCGAGGCCATCGGTATGGCACTCCGTGGGAACGGTACCGTCCCCGCACCCCTGTCCGCTCGCATCCGCCTCGCCAAGGAGACGGGTATGCAGATCATGAAGCTCATCGAGCAGGACATCCGTCCCCGTGACATCATGACCCACAAGGCCTTTGAGAACGCCGAGACCGTGGATATGGCTCTCGGATGCTCCACCAACACCATGCTCCACCTGCCCGCCATCGCGCACGAGGCCGGGGTGGAGATCGATCTTGACTATTCCAACGCCATCAGTGCCCGTACCCCCAACCTTTGCCACCTGGCTCCCGCAGGCGACACCTTCATGGAGGACCTGGACAGAGCGGGCGGCGTGTGGGCTGTCATGAAGGAGCTGACCAAGAAGGATCTGCTCCACACCGACGTCATCACCGTCACGGGCAAGACCATGGCTGAAAATCTTGAGGGCGTGTTCAACCGCGACCCTGAGATCATCCGTCCCATTGAGAATCCCTATTCCCAGAGCGGTGGTATCGCCGTTTTGAAGGGCAATCTCGCCCCCGACGGTTGCGTGGTCAAGCAGTCCGCCGTTGCCCCCGAGATGATGCAGCACGAAGGCCCTGCCAGAGTCTTTGACTCCGAGGAGGAGGCCATCAAGTCCATCTACGCAGGCAACATCAAGTCGGGCGACGTGGTGGTCATCCGCTACGAGGGCCCCAAGGGCGGCCCCGGCATGAGAGAGATGCTGAACCCCACCTCCGCCATCTGCGGTATGGGTCTGGGTGAATCCGTAGCCCTCATCACCGACGGACGCTTCTCGGGTGCGACCCGCGGTGCGGCCATCGGTCACGTCAGCCCCGAGGCTGCCGCAGGCGGTAACATTGCCCTGGTACAAGAGGGTGATATCATCGCCATTGACATCAAGAATTGTTCGGTGGTTCTCAAGGTTTCCGACGAAGAGCTGGCCGCCCGCCGCGCCGCGTGGGTCTGCCCCGAGCCCAAGGTCAAGACGGGCTATCTTGCAAGATACGCCAAGATGGTGTCCTCCGCCGATAAGGGCGCAGTTTTAAATTGAAGAAAAATTGAACGCTCCAAAGTAGATACAAGATACAAAGATACAAGATACAAGATAGACAAAAATCCCTATCGTATCTCATATCTCATATCTTGTATCTCGTATCTCGTATCCCGTATCTTTCCCAAAGGAGTTTTTCATGAATAAACAAGTAAAAATATTTGATACCACCCTCCGCGACGGCGAGCAATCTCCTGGTTGCAGCATGAACCTCAAAGAGAAGATCGAGGTCGCCAAGTGCCTGGAACGCCTCAAGGTAGACGTGATCGAGGCAGGCTTTGCCATTTCCTCCCCCGGTGACTTTGAGTCGGTCAAGACCATTGCCGAGACCGTCAAGGATTGCTCGGTCGCATCCCTTGCCCGCGCTGCCGTCAAGGATCTGGACGCTGCCTGGGAAGCCGTCAAGGGTGCGGCTGACCCCCGCATCCACCTGTTTATTGCCACGTCCCCCTTACATATGCAGTATAAGCTCCGCATGACCGAGGAGCAGGTCTTGGAAAAAACCGCCGCCATGGTGGCCTATGCCTCCAAGTATTGCTCTAACATCGAGTTTTCCTGTGAGGATGCCACCCGCTCCGACCCCGATTTCCTGGTCAAGGTCTGCAACCTGGCCGTGGCAGGGGGCGCGAAGGTCTTGAACATTCCCGACACCGTGGGCTACACCACCCCCGCAGAGATGCAGGCACTCATCGAGTACCTGGCGGCTCGCGTGGATCGCGCCGACGAGATCGAATTTTCGGTTCACTGCCACAACGACCTGGGCATGGCGGTTGCTAACTCCCTGGGCGGCGTGCTGGGCGGCGCGAGACAGATCGAGTGTACCATCAACGGCTTGGGTGAGCGCGCGGGCAATACTTCTCTTGAGGAAGTGGTCATGGCCATGCGCACCCGCCCCGACATCTATCAGGTGGAGACCCGCATCGACACCACCCAGATCTGGCGCGCCAGCAAGACCGTGTATAACATCATCGGTCAGTCCGCGCCCCTCAATAAGCCCATCGTGGGCAAGAATGCCTTCGCCCATGAGTCGGGTATCCACCAGCACGGCGTTCTGGCCAACAAGCTGACCTACGAGATCCTCACCCCCGAGGCCGTGGGTATTCAGACCAATAACATCGTTCTGGGCAAGCATTCGGGCAAGCACGCCTTTGAGTCCCACCTTGCTGAGATGGGCTACCACCTGGAGGCCGACGAATTGCTCAGATGCTTTGACGAATTCAAGGTGCTGTGTGACAAGAAAAAGACGGTCAGCGACGCCGACATCGAGGCCATCATCCTCCACAAGAAGACCCGCGACGACAACGTGGAGATCGAGGGAGGCTTCGAGCTTGATTGGTTCGCCGTACACACCAGCAATTTCACAACTGCCACCTGTACCGTGTCCCTCAGGCGCGGGGAAGAGAAGTTTGAAAACGTCTCCCTCGGTGACGGCCCCATCGACGCCGCCTTCAAGGCCATCGACGGCATCGTCAATCCCCCCGCCTGCACCTTCGATATCTACAACATCCACTCCATCTCCGAAGGTAAGGACACCCTGGGTGACGTCACCATCCGCATCGCCTCGGACGGCAAGACTTACGTTGGCCGCGGCCTTTCCACCGACATCATCGAGGCCTCCATCAAGGCCTATATCATCGCCATCAATAAGCTGATGGCAACACGGTAAAAGATACGAAGATACGGAGATACAAAGATACAAGATATTGTTCATCACACATCTCATATCTCGTATCTTGTATATTGTATCTTGTATCTTCCACTTTTTTCCCTGAAAGGAGAACTTCCCATGGGCATGACCATGACACAAAAGATCCTCGCCGCTCACGCAGGCCTGGACTCCGTAAAAGCAGGTGACCTCATCGAGGCCAAGCTGGATATTGTCCTCGGCAACGACGTCACCACCCCCGTCGCTATCGACGTTTTTGAAAAGGCGGGCTTTGACCGCGTGTTCGACAAAGACAAGATCGCCATCGTCCTCGACCACTACACCCCCTGCAAGGACATCAAATCCGCCGAGCTGTGCGCCACTGCGCGTAACTTTGCGAGAAAGCATAGCATCACCCACTTCTACGACGTGGGTCAGGTGGGCATCGAGCACGCCCTGCTTCCCGAAAAGGGCATCGTCGGCCCCGGTGATTGTATCATCGGCGCAGACTCCCACACCTGCACCTACGGCGCGCTGGGTGCCTTCTCCACGGGTGTGGGCTCCACCGACATGGCCGCAGGCATGATCGCGGGCGAGAACTGGTTCAAGGTGCCCGCTGCCATCAAGGTCAATCTCGTGGGTAAATTTAACAAGCACGTCAGCGGTAAGGACGTGATCCTCCACTTGATCGGTATGATCGGCGTGGACGGCGCACTTTATAAGTCCATCGAGTTTGCGGGCGAGGGTGTCGCCGAGCTGTCCATGGACGACCGCTTCACCATCGCCAACATGGCCATCGAGGCAGGCGGTAAGAACGGCATTTTCCCCGTGGACGAAAAGACCTTGGACTACATCAAGGGTCGCTTCACCCGTCCCGTGAAGATCTACGAGGCCGACCCCGACGCCGAGTACGAGAGGGAAGTGACCATCGATCTGTCCACCCTCAAGCCCACCGTCTCTCTGCCTCATCTTCCTTCTAACACCAAGACCGTGGACGAGGTCAAGGGTATGCCCATCGACCAGGTGGTCATCGGCTCCTGCACCAACGGCCGTATCTCGGATATGCGTATCGCCGCCGAGATCCTGAAGGGTAGAAAAGTAGCCGACGGCATCCGTTGCATCGTCATCCCTGCCACCCAGGAGGTGTATATGCAGTGCATCACCGAGGGTCTGACCGAGATCTTTATCACCGCCGGTTGCGCTGTTTCTACTCCCACCTGTGGCCCCTGCCTGGGCGGTCACATGGGCTGTATGGCGGCAGGCGAGCGCGCCGTTACCACCACCAACCGTAATTTCGTGGGTCGCATGGGTCACGTCAAGAGTGAAGTCATTCTGGCAAGCCCTGCCGTGGCTGCCGCTTCGGCTGTCGCGGGTTGCGTGGCAGACCCCAACGATCTGAACTGAGGAGGGAACTATTATGGTACAAGGAAAAGTTTTCAAATACGGTGACAACGTGGACACCGACGTCATCATCCCCGCTCGCTACCTCAACGCCCCCTCTCCCGCAGAGCTGGCCAAGCATTGCATGGAGGACATCGACGCCGATTTCGTCAGCAACGTCAAGGCGGGCGACATCATGGTGGGCGGTGCCAACTTCGGCTGTGGCTCCTCCCGTGAGCACGCCCCCATTTCCATCCGTGCCGCAGGCATCTCCTGCGTCATCGCCGCCAGCTTCGCCCGTATCTTCTACCGCAACGCCATCAACATCGGCTTCCCCATTCTGGAATGTCCCGAGGCGGCAGAGAAGATCAACGCGGGTGACGAGGTCACCGTGGATTTTGACACGGGTGTGATCACCGATCTGACCACGGGTGAGACCTTCAAGGCCACCGCTTTCCCCGCCTTCATCAACGGCATCATCGAAAACGGCGGACTTCTGCCTTATCTCAAAGCCAAGCAGGCAAAGGAGAACTGAATCATGAACTACAACATTGCGCTCATCAAGGGTGACGGTATCGGCCCCGAGATCGTGGACGGCGCGGTTGCCGTCCTCCAAAAGATCGGCGAAAAGTACGGTCACACCTTTAATTTTACCGAATATCTGGCCGGCGGTTGCGCCATCGACGCCACGGGCAAGCCTCTCCCCGAGGAGACCGTGGAGGGCTGTAAGAACAGCGACAGCGTTCTGCTCGGTGCTGTGGGCGGCCCCAAGTGGGACACCCTGCCCGGTAACATCCGCCCCGAAAAGGCGCTGCTTGGTCTGCGTGCCGCCTTGGGCGTGTATACCAACCTGCGCCCCGCCAAGATCTACCCCGCGCTGAAATCCGCCTGTACCCTCCGTCCCGACATCATTGACCGCGGCTTTGACATGGTCATTGTCCGCGAGCTGACGGGCGGTATCTACTTCGGTGAGCGTGGCAGGCGGGAAGGCAAGTACGGCCCTGAGGCCTACGATACCGAGGCTTACAGCGTCATGGAGATCGAGCGTATCGCCCGCATGGCCTTTGAGGCCGCCCGCAAGCGTCGCGGCTCGGTCATCAGCATCGACAAGGCCAACGTCCTGGAGACCTCTCGCCTCTGGCGCGAGACGGTTCACCGCATCGGTGAGCAGTATCCCGACGTGACCTGTGAGGATATGCTGGTGGACAACGCCGCCATGCAGCTTGTCCGCGATCCCTCTCGCTTCGACGTGGTGGTGACCTCCAATATGTTCGGTGATATCCTCTCCGACGAGGCCTCCCAGATCACGGGCTCCATCGGTCTTCTTGCCTCCGCCTCCCTGGGTGACTCCAAGTGCGGTCTGTACGAGCCCATCCACGGCTCTGCCCCCGACATTGCGGGACAGGACAAGGCTAATCCCATCGCCACCATCCTCTCCGCCGCCATGATGCTCCGCTACGCCTTTGATCTCAACGACGAGGCCAACTGCATCGAGGCCGCCATCGACAAGGTGCTGGCCGACGGCATCCGCACCGCCGACATCGTGGGCGACAGCGGTGCCACCCCCATCGGCTGCAAGGCCATGACCGAGGAGATCATTAAGAGACTGTAAGGAGAACGCGAGGAGTACGTAAGGGAGGAACCTTCTTGAAAGAAGGTTCCCCCTTGCCCCCTCCAAGAACCTTTTAAAAAAAAGAATCAACCCAAAAAACAAACACCCGAAAGGGAAGTGGCGATTTCTTGCTGAGCCTTCCCCAGCGGGGAAGAGGGACCGCGTTAGCGGTGGATGAGGAGAGCAAATTTTCTTATCCTGAAAAACTGTCGCATAGGAGAAATACATGTATAAACTCACCTCTCGCCTCCTGCTCTATTCTGACCTTGGCGGCGATTCCATTTTGGAGGGATTTGCCAGCATCTTTGAGGCCGTTGACCGCGAAACCATGGACAAGGACACCGCTACCCACAAGATCTATACCCAGATCAAGCGGCTCCTTGACCTCTCCACCGCCTACGGCTTTGACGGCAACCTCTGGCAGAACTATCTCACCTTCCTGCTGGTCACCAATGAAAACTCCTTCACGTTGACCGCTGAGCGCGCCGACAACCGCGAGCGGGGAAGCGTCCATGCGTTTGCCGAGCAGGACTTTGAAGTGTTCCGTCAGCTCTTCCACTATGATTTTTCAAAGATCGAGGAAAAGCTCGGCGTGGATTGCTTTACCCGCATCACAAGCTACAAGGCCATCCCCAAGCGCGCCTGCCTCTATAATAAAAACGTCAGCGAAAAGGTACGAGCCTTGTCTCAAAAGCTGGCGGAGGCCAAGGACGGGCGGGAGATGTCCGATTTGATCCTCGACCATTACCACAGCTTCGGCGTGGGAATGTTCGGCCTTAACCGCGCCTTCCGCATCCGCAACGAAGGAAATGGATTGGAGTTTCTGCCCGTCAGCAACGCCGAGCCCATCAGGCTTTCGGATCTTGTGGGCTACGAGCATCAGAAGGCACAGCTGGTGGCCAATACCAAGGCCTTTGCCGAAGGGAAGCGTGCCAACAACGTCCTGCTCTACGGTGACGCGGGCACGGGAAAATCCTCCTGCATCAAGGCTGTTTTGAATGAATACTACGATCAGGGTCTCCGTATGATCGAGATCTACAAACACCAGTTCCGTGACCTCTCGGCTGTCATCGCCGCCGTGAAGAACCGCAACTACCGCTTTATCATTTATCTGGATGACCTCTCCTTTGAGGAGCATGAGATCGAATACAAATTCCTCAAGGCCGTCATTGAGGGCGGTGTGGAGACCCGACCCGAAAACGTTTTGATCTACGCCACCTCCAACCGCCGCCACCTCATCCGCGAGACCTGGGGCGACCGTGCGGATATGCAGCACGACCCCGATCAGGAGATCCACCGTTCGGATACCATCGAGGAAAAGCTGTCCCTCTCCGCCCGCTTCGGCGTGACCATCAATTTCTCCAGCCCCGACAGGGAGCTTTTCTACAACATTGTCCGTACCCTTGCAGAGCGCGAGGGCATCGACATCGACGAGGAGACCCTCCGCCGTGAAGCCAACCGTTGGGAGCTTCGCCACGGTGGCATCTCGGGACGTACCGCCAAGCAGTTCGTTGACCATCTGGCGGGCACATGGAATCGGTAAAAACGTTTCATATCTAAAAACATACTGTCTTAAAAGGAAACCATTATGAATACACTTTCTTTAGACAAAATCTATCAGGCTGCGTTTGTACTTAAGGCCGTCGCGCGCAAAACCGACCTCATTCTGGCCGAAAAACTGTCCCCCGACGGACATATCTACCTCAAAACCGAGAATCTGCAGGTGACGGGTAGCTTCAAGCTCCGCGGCGCATACTATAAGATCAGTCAGCTCACCGACGCCCAGAAAAAGGCGGGTATCATTGCCTGCAGTGCGGGCAATCATGCACAGGGCGTTGCGTTGGCCGCCACCCGTATGGGTATCAAATCCACGGTTTGCATGCCTGACGGCGCACCCATCAGCAAGGTAGAAGCAACCAAGGCGCTGGGGGCTGAGGTCTGTCTGGTTCCCGGTGCTTATGACGATGCATACGAGGAGGCCTGCCGACTTGTCAAGGAGACGGGGGCGACCTTTATCCATCCCTTCGACGACGATGAGGTCATCGCAGGGCAGGGCACCATTGGCCTTGAGATCCTCGATCAGCTTCCCGACGTAGAAGCCGTGATCGTTCCTATTGGCGGCGGTGGACTTTTGGCTGGTATCGCCTATGCCATCAAGCATCTCCACCCCAACGTGAAGGTGTACGGTGTGCAGGCAGAGCTCGCTCCCGGTATGTATCAGAGCTTTAAGGAGGGCACACTTGCGTCCCTCGACAGAGTGTCTACCTTTGCCGACGGTATCGCCGTCAAGCATCCCGGTGAGAATACCTATAACATCATCAAGGAATACGTGGATGATATCGTCACGGTGACCGAAGATGAGATCGCGACGGCCATTCTGGCTCTCATTGAAAAGCAAAAGCTGATTTCCGAGGGCGCAGGTGCTGTCAGCGTGGCCGCCGCTATGTTCGGCAAGCTTCCCATTAAGGATAAAAAGACGGTCTGCGTGGTGTCGGGCGGTAATATCGACGTAAATATTCTTTCCCGTGTTATCACTCGCGGTCTTGTCAACAGCGGCCGTAACGCAACCCTCCAAATTGCTTTGGAGGATAAGCCCGGACAGCTTGTAGGCGTCAGCTCCATCATTTCTCAGTGCGGCGGCAACGTGGTCAGCGTCCATCACGAACGCTCTGATGCCAACATGGCCATCGCCTCCTGCTTCCTCAAGATCGGTATGGAGACCCGCGATTTTGCCCAGATCGAGGAGATCAAAAAGAAGCTCACCGAAGCAGGCTTCAAACTCGTATAAGATTCGTATAAGAAAGGAGTACTTCCATGAAACAGATTTCCACCCCCAATGCTCCTGCCGCCATCGGCCCTTATTCCCAGGCTCTGCGGACGGGAAACATGATGTTCGTTTCGGGTCAGATCCCCGTAGACCCTGCAACGGGTCTCATGGCCGACAGCATTGAGGCACAGGCTGCCCAGTCTCTCACCAATCTGAAAAATATTTTGGCCGCCGAAGGCCTCTCCATGAAAAATGTTATTAAGACCACGGTCTTTTTGGCTGATCTTTCTGACTTTGCGAAGGTCAACGCCGTATACGAGACTTTTTTTGAAGCACCTTATCCCGCGAGAAGCTGCGTACAGGTCGCGGCGATTCCCAAGGGAGCAGGTGTAGAGATCGAGTGTATTGCCGTGGTTGATTGAGTGTTTTTGGACATCCACCATAGGTAAGGCTGTTGCGCGAGATTATCCGCAACAGCCTTGGTGTTTGTTTGAAGAGATAAATTGTTGTTTGCCGCAGTGCGGCGGCCAATATCGCGTGACACTCTCCGAGGCGAGGGTGAATCACCCGACAAGATGTTGATCGCATAAATTGTTGTTTATGGGCTTATGACCAACTTAGCCGTAGGGGAGGCCCTAT
>JAGASP010000046.1 GCA_017621695.1 Clostridia bacterium | reverse complement strand
CCAGGATCAAACTCTCGAGCAAATTGTATTTGAACCTTTCGGTTAAAATCTTTTCTCGAGCGCTTTGGCTCTTTTTACTTTTTAGAGTATGTGTTCTGTCGTGAAACAGAACATTCATTTTCTAGGAATTTCGAGATTTTCGCACTCGCTTTTGCTTGTACTTATATCTCCTGTTGTTCAATTTTCAATGATCGATCCGCCGCCGCTCTCGCGCACAGCCTCGGTATTATACCACATCCTCCCGCTTTTGTCAAGAGGTTTTGCAAAAGTTTTTTAAAAATTTTTGCAACCGTTTCCAAAGGGCGGAAGTGTTGTTTATTATACCACATTGCTTTCGACTTGTCAATAGGTTTTCGAAAAGTTTTTGAAACTTTTTTCGCAGATATTCGAGCATCCCGCTTTCGTCATACCGACGAAGCAATCCGCAGAAAGCTTGCATATTATAGCACGGAAATCCAAATTTGTCAAGTGTTTCAACGAATATTTTCATTGTGCAAATTAAACATATTTTTCGCTCATTCTCGTCTTCCGATTGGCAGATGGTATTTTTCCCAAAAGCAGCGCCCACCAAAAAAGCGGGCGCTGTAATCGCATATAATATATGTAGGAATCAGTCAAACAGGAAATCCGCCAAATTGATGACCTCCAACCCCTGCTTCATGGCGTGTGTAACGGTGTACAGTGTTCCGCCGCGATTTTGTCTGCAATACGCCACGCAAACGTCGCTACCCTTCACCAGCCGCCGATTTCGTTCCAGCATACAGCCGTCTATATATTTCGGATACAGAAACTCATAGCGATCCGCGTGCTTCAAAACATATTCGTACGTCCGCACCTCAACCTGCGGCCAACGTTCGGTCTGGTTTTCGCAAGGCAGGATCAATTCCAGCGAGATCTGCGGATAAATATCCCGCAGCTCCAACACCTTCAGCGCGGCCAGCGTATCAAATCCCATCGCGCCGCCCGCGCGGAATACGGTAGCACCACGTTCGATGAGGGTGACCAGTTCTCTTTCCAGCACACGGGGCAAAGCATAGGCGTGATCGCTGGGAATCTCCCGATGTCCCGTAAAACAAACGGTTTTGATTTCAAGACTCATGCCTTCACACTTTCCCTCAATCGGCCACCGATTTTGCAATTTTTATGCTACCTGAAACAGCATCTACCTCAATCCTGACGCGACCGTCACCATAGCGGCACTCGTCTCTCGTTTTTGTCACATTATCAAAGCCGTCTACGCTAACAGAACCGCTGAGGGAATCCACCGTTGCCTCAAATCCCGAAACCGTTTCGGGCAGGAACACAGACAGATCCCCGCTGACCGTGTCCAAATTTACCGCCGTCGCGCGATCATCCAGATGCAATACAAGCTCAGCGGAAACGCCTTCAAAATCAGCCTCTCTGACGGATCCCGTCACCTTGACATCCCCACTAACCGTTTCCACGTCCAGGGAATCAATGACACCACACTGCACGTCAACTTTTCCCGAAACGATCATAATATCAACGTCATGGGCGCTCATGCCTTCAATGGACAAATCGGCCGAAACGAGCTCAAGCTCCACGTCGCTCATGGAGGTCAGCATATCCTCGGGAATCGCAATCGTTAATTTCTTGGAGGGCGCGGAGGTGTTTCCAAATTTCACAGGGCTTCGATATTTGATCTGCAAAACGCCGTTTTCTACGCACCAACGCAAGCGGAGATCCTCGTCACCGTCAAATTCCTCGGTGATAACGACTTCATCCGTGTCCGAAGGCACAATGGAAATCTCTCCCGCCGGCCAATCCGCCGACAGGCTCGTGACCATCTCCCGCGTGCTGCCGCTTCCCACGGAATATCCGTCATCATCGTAATGATATCGACCAACACTGATGCCGGAAACCGACCATTGGCCATCCATGAGCAAGGCACCCACAAACACGCCCACAAGAATGACAAGTACAACGGACCAAATGACGATCCGCGCGACCGAACCGCCGTTCACTTTCTTTTTCTGTTCATATTCAGGATACATAGCTTCTCCTTTCCCGATCAGACTCAAGACCGCAGTTCAAAGCAAGCTTTGATGATGTTGTCGATGGCAGTGGCGATCAAAAAGATCAGCCACGTGATATGCCATGCACCGCTCAAAAAACTGACGCCCAGATATACGACCACTGTCAGGCACCACAAAGCGCCGCTGATCGCTTTATACACGGGATGCTTTTCACCTTTTTTGTTTCTCGGCGTATCGTCGTCATCGTCGTCATCATCGTCATCATCCTTGGCTTTTTCGCGCATAAATTCGGGCTTGGTCATGCCTTGTATGATGAAAAGAGACGTAGCAGCGGCGATCATCACAAACATGACAACCAGTCCGACAATACTTCCTACCTCGGAGTTTTCAATCAAAACACTCAAAAGCACCAAGGGGAGCCAGCAAAGAATATACATAGCCACAGCCACAGCGCTCATGACTGCGCATCGATTCTTGTATTTTCTCATGATTTCCCGCTCTTCGGGTGTATAGAAACGCGCCCGCCGGGGTTCATCCGCCTTTTCTCGGACGGGCTCGGATGCCCTCGTCCCGGCTTCTTTTTTCAGTTCCTCGATCAGCTCACCGATATCGCCCACGCCGGAAATCACCGCATGGTACGCGGCGGCAGGCGTTTTCCCTTCCGCGACGAGGTCGTCATACTTTTCGCAGAGATCGGTATACATCTCTTCCTTCAATTCATGCGCACGGTGCGTTTGGGGCGCGTCGGTAAAAATTATCTCTATGTAGTCTTTCAACTTGGCTTTCATGGCTCTTTCCTCCGTCAAGTATAGTCCCCGTCCAAAACGGGAGGGTTAATCAATTTGTCGATCAATGCCTCTGCAGCCGCCCATTCGTTCATCAAACGCCGATAAGCCTCCCGGCCTGTGGCCGTGATCGCGTAGTAACGACGGCGTGCGCCCGTGCCTTCCTCTCCCCAGTAGGAAGAGATGTAGCCCTGCTCCTCCAGTCGTTTAAAAGCGGTATAGAGCGTGGCCTCCTTCATTTCAAACAAACCGTCGGTCTGCTTTGAGATCATGCGGCTGATGCGGTAGCCGTAGCTGTCTTCCGACATTAGCGCTGCAAGTATGATGGTATCGGTATGTCCCCGTATCAAATCTGCGGTTATAGACACGCTATCACCTCCGTTCGAGTATATTATAACACACAATACCTCACCTGTCAAGGTATCTCGGCCAAAAATATATATAATTTTTAAAACTCTTTCGATTCGTCCGGCATCCGCGTGATCCGCGTTGTGTTGATGCCGTAGACCTTTGCCGCAGGGGCGTTCTTGTGGAGATACCGCAGAGCATCCTTACAGTCATAGTCGAGGGCCGCAGTTTCCATCAGCTTAAAGCCCTTCTGCGGGTCATACTCTGCGCCCAGCCCTTCGACCATGGCGCGGCCGATCTCAAATTTTGCCCGGCCGACCTCCCGCGCAACGTAGGTGTCATCTTCCTGTTCAGATACCAGTCGGAACATCTCCACGGCATCCTCCCCATCGGCCTCGATGACCTCAAAGCGCTTATCCTCTAAGGAAGGGTCGTGATTGGTGCCTGACAAAAGCAGCGTGTTGGGATCTCGCTTGATGATACGGGGAAAGGGGATGAGCGAGATACACTCGGTCTCCACGGGATCGAAGATGCAACCCAAGGTATATGCTACGCCAAGGTACATTCGGGCGTGGATACACCCCTCGGCAGCCGAGGCCTTCATGAGATCATATGCCATGCGGTAGTCGGTATCCCCTCCCTGCCCTCTCATGTGCATGAGTGCCAGGTTGAATTTGGCCTCACCGCCAAAGTGGTAGGAGGCCAAATGGTAGTATTTCCGCGCCCATACGTAGTTGCGCGGAGTATGGTAGCCTTGATGATACATAAAAGCCAGATTGAAGGCCGAGCGAGCGTCACCAAAGTCTACAGCGCCTTCAAAATAGCCCCAAAAGGCAGCTTCATAATCTCCCTGTACAAAAGCCGCGTCAGCCTTGATGCGCCTGTTGTGATCGAATTTCTCCATGTGTGCTCCTTCCCGTCGTTTTGTATCGTAGCTATATTATACACGAAAAGAAATCAATTACAAGACTTGATTTTTTGTGAATTTTATGATATAATATAAGTGTAAAAAAGATCGCCGAGAACGATTTTGGGGATGTCCCCAATCAATTCTCGGCGATATTTATTTCATTACGACAGTAAAGTCATCAGAATCTCTTCCGAGAGATCCATCGCCTCCGCGGCCTCCGTCAGTCTCTCCACCTTGGAAATACCAAGGATGGGCAGCGCCTCCACACGGTGATCGTACAGCAGATAAGCGAGGGAGAGGGCGGTGGGGGAAATCCCCGTTTCGGCGGCCACCGATAGGATGATCTCGGCGCGGCGGCGGGTGGTATCATTCAGATAAGTAGCCTTCATGGCATCCGAGAGGCTGTCATAGCCGCCCTTTTGGATGAAGGAGAACAGCCCTTGGGCCTGCGAGGTGTAGGCCATGACGGGCATACGGTTTTCGGCGTAGCCTGCGTACTCGGTGCCGTCCATGGCCACGAGAGTTTGGTCATACAACCCGTCCCTATTGATGCAGGCGGCGTTCCACATGATCTGGCTGACCGAAAATTCCGTCAGCCCCTCAGCGCGGGCAAAGGCGTTGGCCGCGTTGATCCGTGCCACTGTCCAGTTAGATGCGCCGATATATCGGGTCTTCCCTTCTCTGACGAGGCGATCCAGGACGGGCATGATCTCGCTGACAGGAAGGGCCTCATCATCTCGGTGGAGAAAATAAATATCCACGCAAGAGGTATTCAGGTTTCGTAGGCTGGCCTCCATATCAGCACGGATATCCGCTTCGGTAATGCGCTTTTCCCAAGAGGGGATCGCCGGGTGAGCGCCTTTGGTGGAGATCAGCACGCGGTCACGTGCTCCGCGCGAGGCCATCCATGCACCGATGGTTTGCTCAGAAACACCAAAGCCATACACCGCCGCTGTGTCCAGAAGGTTACCGCCTGCATCAATATAAGCATCGAGGAGACGAAACGCGGTCTCGCGCGGGATGGTTGTACCAAACGGAGCGGTACCGAGGGAGAGGCGGGAGGATTTGAGGGATTGGAGATGGGTGTAGAGCATGGTGGAGTCCTTTCGTCTTGTTGTTCTATAAATTGTTGTTTACGGGCTTTTAACCAACGTGGCCGTAGGGGAGGCCCTGTGTGGCCTCCCGCCAAAAAGATTGTTGACCCACAAGGGTTTTGTCGATGTCGGGACGACGGGCGACCACATAGGGTCGCCCCTACGGGT
>JAGASP010000002.1 GCA_017621695.1 Clostridia bacterium | reverse complement strand
CGATATAAATCCGCTGAAGCGGATTTTCGATATACGCTGACGCGTTCGATATGTGCTGACGCACTCGATATGCTCACTGCGTGAGCGCGGATTTATATCATATCGAGTTTGAGCGAAGCGAAAACATATCGAATTTGCCGAAGGCAAATATATCGAGCCGAGCAAAGCGACGGCATATCGACAAAATCAAAATAGCTTCTGTGGACACAGAAGCAGTACTTGTCAAGAAAAAAGGACGAGAAATTTTAGCAATTTCTCGTCCTTTTCCTGTCGGTAGGTAACGCACTTTATTAAACTTCAAAAACTGTCCTTAAGAGTACGTACCATAAGCAACAGCTTTTTTGTTCTCAAAGAGAAATTTCCAGATATGCGGCACAATTCCCGCGATTATGCGCATTTCCCTCGGGGAATGCAACCGTCAGGTGACCGCCCACCAGCGTTGCCGTAAATTGCGGCAGATCGGGATAGATTTCGGTGAGCGTAGCCGTATCCGTCAGATACTTGGAAAGATCCACCGAGACCGTCGGCTCGCTACTGCGCACACGCCAGACGGCCAGAAGCAGCTTCTTGTCCTTTTTGTTCAAGAGGCCGAGGGCGGTATATCCCGTACCGTCCAAACGGGATAGCCCCATGGGGTACACGGGAACAGCCGACATCAGGGTACTGCGGTTCTTTTTGTAGACCGCCACGGCGTTTTGAATGAGCGCTTTTCCCTGCTCGTCGGCGTAGGGGAGACGCCCCGACATATAAAAGCATCCCATCATGCCGTTGACCATATTGAAGACCGTCTGCCACGGGTCTGAAATCTTCTCCAAATAATCCTGCGGGGGCAGGGGCATGACCTCGGGATACGTTGGCATATCGTGGAAATCTATGGGATAAGGATATGCCCAAATACCCGCGCGTTCGGGAGGCATACAGGCAAGCATTCCCTGGATGATGGAGGGATAGCGGTCGTAATACTCCTGATCGCTCGTGGATTGCACGTGGAATCTCGACAGCGTGGCATGGTCGCAACGCATCGCGCCCGAGCCGCAATTTTCGATCACAAGACCCGGATGGGTGCGGATGACCTCTTCAATAAACGACAGGAACGCTTTGGCGTGCTTGCGCATTTCAATGACGGAGCAGGTCTTACCATCAAGGGAATCACACATATGGCCGACGGTGTGGTTATAGTCGTTCTTGACAAAGCGGACACCCATGGCATACAGGAAATCGAAAATCCGCATGAGGTGCTCTCTGACAACAGGGCGGCGGAAATCCATGGAGGACGTGGGGCTTCCGATGGGACAACCGTGGCGGCGGAGAATGGCCTCGGGATGTGCCTTGGCAAACTCGGACGAAAGGTGCACCGATTCAATCTCCAACCACACACCCGCCTGCATACCGCGGTTTTTGATCTCCCGCAGGATCCCCTGCAGTCCGTCCTCGCCAAACAGTCGGTCATCAGGGATAAAATCTCCCAGGCACTCGCTCCAATGGCTCTTTCCGCTATTGCCAAACCAACCGGCATCGATGCAAAAGATCTCACATCCGGCTTCCGCGGCGGCATCCATGAGCGGCAACAGACGCGCACGGGTGGGCTGTGCCCAGAGACAGTTCATGTAATCGTTGAAGCATACGGGCACAGTACCGCTCGGGAATTCGGTGCGATACGTCAAGCGCTTATAGACTGTCAGCTCCGCGATGGCCTCTTCAAAGCCGCCGTTGACGTGCCCCCATACGGCGGTGCGGGTGGAATAGGACTCTCCCGGCAAAAGCTTTTTGAACCAACCGTCGTTCTTTTCATAGGCGGCGGACATATACACGCACAAGTAGGAGTTTTCCTTATATCCCTCGGCGTTTACTTCCATATACCAGCTTGCGGGTGAGTGGATCTCAAAATACCACGCCTCTCCCTCATGCTCGTCCACAAGCACCATAACGGGGTGAAGGTGTCCCGTTGTCCAAGACCCGACGGATGCCAGACGGAATGTCCCTTGGTTTCCGTGATTATATGTAGCATAAACTCCGAGATTCTCTACGTAATCCGACGTCCACTGCCCTTCCCCTTGCCAGCAGGATTGGGCATAGTACAGGCGGAACCGCTTTTGATACCAAGGCGCACCGCCTTCGCCGATGTGCGACACAAATGCGGAGGACAAAGCATCGATCAACAGCGGCTCATCTCCGCCGTTATATACGGTGGTCGCCTGACGGACAGCCGAAATGCCTGCCTCGGGATAAGTCGTTTGGGTTTCGGTGATCTCCGCGTGATGCGAGTCCAATGCCCAACGACGATAGATTTTGTGTCCTGTTTGCAGGGTTCCCGGAAGCTTGGGGGCATCTCCCTCGTCGATCAGACGGGCACCTGCAGCAATTCCGTTTTCATTATTATAGATCTCGCAATGCTCGCAGTTGAAATTCACCTGAAAAAAAGGTCTGTCTGCTGTCATATAAATCTCCTTCCGCCGCGTCGAAGCGGCAAAATCATGCGTGAAAATTCTTCAGCGCATAACAGTATTTGAGGATGCTGACGAAATTCATACCGCTTTCCCACGGGCGATAGGGGCAGGAGGCGAGATTGGGTTCGCCGTTTTTATAATACTCCACCCAAACCAAGCCGGGCAGACGATCCGTAAGAAGCTCGTCCAAAAGGTCACGGTATGCGGGAAGTTCGGAAGGCGGCAGATATTCTGCCAAGGCGTATAGGATCACACCAAGCTCATACCCTACGGTGTTTTCGGACAGCGTTTTTCCGAATTCGCTGTCTCGGAGACGGCGCAGGGTGCGGTCAAGGGCTGTGCGGATGCTCTGCTCCGGCAAAATACAACAACCCGCAAAGACCGACATCCATAACGCGCAGTCTGTGCTGTAGCGTTTGCTGTCCACAGGGGCAGGCGCTTGTCCGTAGCAGGAAGCACAAAGATAGCCGCCCTCGGGAGCACGCAAAAGGTTGGTCATCCATTGACAGCGGTGGCAGACACCGTGGCGATACGTCGGCGTGTCCCCTTCTGCCGCGCGGTAAGGGTTATTGATATAGACGGTATCCCCTTCTGTAAAGTTTTCGGCAAACAGAGCTTTTGCCGTTTTCAGCGGTTGGCGGTGGGACGTGATCTGCTCTTTGTCCCAAAGGCCGTAGCGCTCACAGGCATCCAGGAGGCGGGTTGACGCGCCGATATACAGGGCGGTCGCCTCCATGGAGCCGTGGTCGATCCCGCTGCGGGGGAAAATTCCGCCCGCGATGTAGGTTTCGTCTCCGTTGAAGGGGAGCATACCGTTTTGGAGCTCTCCCTCCTGCGCGTGCAGCAGGTATAGTGCATAATCCATGCGGTCACGGAGAAACTCGGGATCCTCCGTCGCTTCGGCATAGTCCAAAAGCTCCAGAAGGTAGTAACCTGTCTGCTCCACGCTGTCGTTTTCGTGACGGTGCGAGCAGGACATCCCCATGCCCGAGGCGTTGGGCATATATCCTTTTTTTCGGAAAACGCCGCACATATAGTCGACCATGCGTCGGGCATGGTCATAAAGTCCCAACGCCATATAAGCGCGGAAGACACCGTACATATCCCGCCCGTAAGCCAAGTGGTAAAACGCTCCCGCGATCACACCACCCTCGGCTGAGGTTTGGGTCACGAGGGCTGACACAACGGCTTCTATGAGCTCGTCGGGATCGCCAACGGGGCTTAGCGCGTCACGATCCACACGGACGGAGGCGAAAATCCTTTGCCAATGTACCGAAAAATCGTGGTAGATCGAATCAAGATCAGCGGCGAGCATGGCGTTTGACAGCTCCATGCAAGAGGCAAAGCTATCCGTCCCATGCAAACCGTAATCGCCTCCCACGAACAGGAAATATGAATCTCCCTCGGGGAAGGTCACGACATTCTCCCGCACCGAGCAATTTGGAGAAAAAAGAGCCTGACAAACGGTTTCCTTGTCGGTTTTAGACTTGGAGAAAACCACGGTTCCGTCGGGAATTTCAAAGAGACAGGCATGGGCATGGCCTGCATAAAGGGCATCCGTACAGACCGTTCTGAACGGAGAATCCAACAGGAAATCCAACGAACAGTCAAGGCGCAAGCGGCGAATGAACACTGGGCGTGTGGGGTGGGTATAATCGGTGATCTCTCCGACGGGAACTCCGTCTCTAAAGAGCTTTGTCAAATAGCCCGCCGTGCCACGGATGCGGTGGTTGCGCGTACTCACCGAAGCATCGGCAAGACGCAGGGTCATCACCCCCGGGATAGAATAGCAAGGGGCAAACAGTTGACAAATATCCGCGCCCTCGCCCCCCATCGCCACAGAACCGTTGCCGATGAAAAACAAACCTTGGGTGAAGATCAGATCTTGCATGGTTTCATTCCTTTTTTCTTGAATTCAGACGCTTTTGACGGGGAGAAAATTGCAGCTGAGAAAGGACGATACCCATGAGCATGGCCAGGCATCCCGCAAATCCCAGCCAATTCATGGTCTGATCGACCTTGAGATGCAGAGGCGCGATCAGATTCCAAAGAACACCGCCCACAGCGGCAAACACGGCCTCTGTGGAGAGGATGATAGCGGCAGGCGCAGGCGGCACCATGCGCTGTCCGATGGTTTGAAGGGTGTATGCCACACCCACCGACAAAATACCGCACATGAGGATAGCGCCCAATCCACTTTGGATCTGAGCAAGCGTCACGGTTTCGGTGAAGAGGAACACCACAGCTGCAAGCACGCCGCACACCAGATACTGCACGGCTGAAAAACGGAACGCATACACGTCGCTGCTGAATTTATCCACGATGAGAATATGTGCGGCCCAGAGGAAAGCGCCTAAGAAAATGAGGATCTCACCAATGCCGACGTGAAACACAAAATTGTCCTTGAGGCAGATAAGGTAAAGTCCCAAAACCGCCAGAATACAGCCGACCCAAACGTTCCAAGAGGATTTTTTCTTAAAGACCAACCAATAGGCCACAGGGGTAAGGACAGTATAAAGTCCTGTAATGAATCCCGCCTTGCCGGGGTCTCGGATGAAGCCGATGCCGCATTGCTGAAGGGTAGACGCGCCAAAGAGCGCACACCCGGCCAAAACAGCGGCGATCAGGGTCTTGCGCATTTTGCGTCTGTGCACTTCCCTTTCCTCGGGCGATTTCTTTTTGGGTCTTTCGGCAAGGAAGCACAGAGGGAGCATGGAAAGAGCGCCCAAAACAAAGCGGATCATATTGAAAGCAAAGGGCGGCAGGCTGTCACTTCCCAAGACCTGAGCCACAAAGGAAAAGCCCCAGATCATGGCGGTCAGCGAGAGAATCAGAACGCCGACAATGCTTTTGGAGGATTGTTTCATAAGAATGGTTCCTTTATTAAAAAGAGATTGCGAAACAGTACGCGCCTCTATTCCTTCACCTCGTAGTCGGCAATGGCATGGAACAGCGCTTTGGCCCGATCGAATTTGACCGTATCCTTATCAGAATTTCTGAAATCCGCCTTGCGAAGCACGCAAAGGATCAAATCATCCGGCAAGCATTGAGATTGCGGGTGGAAACGGTAATAATCGGTTTCGGACAAACGGATGCCGTATCCGTCTTCGGTCGCGGCGGCGGGCATTGTCCCCTCCGGATACAGATCGCTGAGTGCAAGCACGCGGTCACCCGATCTGAGCTGGCCGTACAAATGCTCGCTCACCAAAAAGAGATAAGACTCGCCCAGCATGGACTGTTGGGAAAAGTTTTGCTGTTCATCGGCGTTGTATTTGGGGTTGATGGCAAATTCCGCGCTGTTGGCCTCAGCCTCAGACTTGGCTTCGGCAAATTCGGCATCTGAGAAGATCTCATAGACAATGATATTGACCGACTTTTCGCCATCACCGTCATAGTCCTCGGGGAGGAACTTTTCAAGTAGCTTCTCATATGCGAGATGCTCCTCGGAATTCATGCGGTAAGGGGACGCGCAAACCACGGTGATGTCATATTTGGGTCTGGTCGCAAACTGGACGACCAGCACAATGGCGACCGTTACGAAAAAAGCCACAATGATGGTCACCCATTTATAGTGATACCAATAATTATCGAGCCATTTGAGAAATTTGCTTTGCTCATAATGAAATTCGGCTTCCAGCTTTTCGTTGCTTTCGGGGGTATGGGGATCCTGATGATTCATGGATACAATGCTTCCTTTCAAACAAAACGGCTGTCGTTTCACAGGCAAGGTACGGTTATCACAAGGATCACCGAGGCCCCCGTGGACGACAGCCGTTGGATATGGTATGTTACTTTTTGTTGGCGCGGGCTACATCAATGACCGTGAAGTGGATCTCACCCATGGGGATCTCCACAGTCACCTTATCCCCTGCACGCTTGCCCATGAGGGCACGGCCGATGGGGGACATATCCGAGATCTTGTGCTCGGCGGGGGATACCTCGTTGGAGCCCACGATATAGTAAACGAGATCCTCGTCCTCGTCATCGTCATGGAGTTTGACGACAGAACCCAAGCTCACGAGGCTGGCATCCTGTGTGGTCTCGTCCACCACGACAGCGTTTTCGATCAAAGTCTCCAGCTCCTTGATGCGGGCTTCGACCTTGGCCTGCTCGTTTCTGGCTTCATCGTACTCAGCGTTCTCGGAAAGGTCACCGAAGCCTCTGGCAATGGCGATCTGCTCACGGATTTCGTCTCTGCGTTTACCCCGCAGATAATCCAGCTCGTCTACCAGTTCCTTATAACCTTGGGGTGTATACATCTGCTTATTCTCAGGCATGATAATCTCCGTTCCGCCGCCCTATGGCGGCACAAGTATATTTTTTCGTTTGAAAATCAGTTTTAAGGCTTCAAAAGCGAGATAGCCGCTTGAAGCTGGTTGTCCTTATCATGGGGCAACAAGTTAAAATGATACTGCAGGGCTTCCTCGGAAAGCTCCACGACCTCGTGGGGGGTAATGCCGATGCCGTCATAGCCCTCACCGCAAGGAGGAAAATAGAACTTGGTGGTCAGCTTAAGACCTCCCTCGTACCCATAGGGTGCCAGGGGAAGCGTGGACTGCATGGAGCCCTTACCGTAGGTCTTTGTACCTACGATCAGCCCCAGCTCATAGTCGCGGACGTTGGCGGTAAACAGCTCCGCAGCGGAAGCCGTATATTTATTGACCAATACCGCAAACTTGAGATTCTTGTATCTGCCGATATCCTCGGCAGTAAGGGTACCCGAGCCGCTGTTCAGCTTTCCGTTTTCCAATGGAGAACCGACCGTAACGGTTTCCACGCGGTTGTACTTATCCTTGGCCGTCAGGATCACGTCCTCTTCATTCAAGAAGTAGGTCAGAACGTCTACAATGGAGGTCAGCTGTCCGCCGGGATTGCCGCGCAAATCAAAGACGAAATACGTGCAACCCTTGTCCATGAGCTCATCCACCGCGATCCGCAGTTGGGTCGGTGTGGTATTGTCAAACTCATAGATGCGAACAATACCCACGGTTTCGTCGGTATCGCACACCTCGGCCTTCACAGAAGGAGCCGTGATCTTTTTGCGGATAATGGAAAACTCCAAAAGCTCATATGCATCCGTCTCGGTCTGCTCTTTTTTCAAGCGGTAAACCGTGAATTCGCAAGCAGAGCCCTCTGCACCGCTCATACGGTCCAAGGCTGCGGAATACCCGACGTCCTGCACCGACACGGCATCTTCTCCGAGACCTACGCCGACGATATAATCACCGATCATAAGCCCTGCTTCGGAGGCCGGAGAGTTTTCAAAGACGTTCGAGATCACAATGGCTTGGGTTTCCACGCCGTTGATTTTGACCTGGCCGTTGACGACCTGCACGCCGATACCGCACATCTCGCCGTTTTGCTCGGCATACAGGGCATCGAATTCCTCTTGCGTGTAGTACTGGGCGTAGAGGTCTCCCGTCGCGGAAATATAGCCGTTCAAAACAGCTTTGATGACGGCTTCATCATCTACTTCAAAGGGAGAAACCTGTGCAAACAGCTTATCCAGGATGTCCAGCGTTGCAAACTGATCCGTTTGCGTCTGCATTTCGTTCGGGAGCAGGGTTTGATCCGCTCGATCCTTGCTGTTCATAGTCACTACCGCAAAGGTGCAAAGCACGGCCAGGACAACGGCAGTGATCATGGCACCAACGGCGGCAGCCAAGGGAATCATTCTTCCCTGCTTGGGAGCGGGAGCGGTCACGTAGGTTTTGGAAAGCGCGGGAAGCTCGAGCTGCAATTGGTATTTCTGAAGCACCGCATCTACAAGCGTTTCCACATCTCCGCGATCCTGCTCAGACAAGGCCGCAGGACAGGTCAACGTCAAGAAGAGGGTTTCTTCCTGTTCCAAGGTGGCTTTATCCACCATGGGAATTTCACGAAGTGCATCCAGAAGCGCTTCCATGGAAGCCGGCTCAAGTATGCCCTTCACTTGGTATAGGTATTGTTTCATAGGGGGGCTGTACCTCGATTACGGGAATTTCTCGTAGGCTTGTCATCCCACGGAGCATCGGCATAGCGTCACCTTGAGTTTATGCCGACAAGCACACGTTTTATGCAATGGGCGTGCGCCCGGCCATGAGGTCAGGATCAGTATTTGTTATTCTTGGAGGACAGGTATTTCTTGACCATCAGCGCCACCTTGAAGGTGATGGCGTGCTCGAATTCGCGCAGGTCAAGGCCCGTCAGCTTGCGGATCTTTTCCAGACGGTACACCAGGGTATTGCGGTGCACAAAGAGCTTTCTCGAGGTCTCGGAGACGTTGAGGTTGTTCTCAAAGAAGCACTGGATGGTCATGAGTGTCTCACGGTCAAGGGACTCAAGGCTACCCTTCTTGAAGACCTCCTGCAAGAACATATCGCAGAGGGTGGTAGGAAGCTGGTAGATGAGACGGCCGATACCGAGATTCTCATAGCTGACCACGTTCTTTTCATTCTCAAACACCTTGCCGACATCCAGAGCGATCTGGGCTTCCTTATAGGCTCTGGCAAGATCCTTGATGTTGTCTACCACGGTAGAGACACCGATGGAAACCTTGGTATAGAATTCGGAAGAGAGGGTATCCACGATATTGGTGGCGATCTTTTCCATGTCCTTGTTCTCTGCACCGGTCTTGACTTCCTTGACAAGGACGATGTCATGCTCACCGACACTGATGACGTAGTCACGAGCCTTATCGGGGAACATATTTTGCAGCATCTCGAAGGGCATCATATCCGTCTTGCCGTAGAACTTGATGAGGAATACGATACGGGATTCCTCTGCGTTGAAATGGAGCTCCTTGGACTTGATGTAAATATCCGAGGGGAGAATATTATCAAGAATGATGTTCTTGATGAAGGATCCCTTGTCATACTTCTCGTCATAGAGATTCTTGATGTTGCTGAGTGCCACGACCAGCATACGGGCGGTCTTATCAGCCTCGCTGTCATCGCCCTCCACAAAAATCACATACTCACGCTTAACACCGTTGGTCAAGGGACGGTAGGTGTATCCGCCGGAGATGAACATATCCGTGGCGTAAGCCATTTCATCGCGAATATTCTGTCTTACCTCACCGATTTTGACAAGCTCCGAGCAAGCGATCACAACGCCGGTCTCATCAATCACACCGATGGTGCGGTCAATGACATCCTTCATTTGGTGGATCACGCTTTGAAACAGTCTGTTGGACATAAAACATACCTCTCTTTTTATTTCTTCTTTTTAATCAAATATTTCGACCGCTCTTTGCGGTAAGGGGTACGAATGGGACAGGGTGGAATGCAAAGTCAATACGGTCAAAGCTCAAATTGGTAGGAAAGACAAGCCAACACGAACGGCGGGGCGGTCTCGCATCTCAAAATGCGTTTTCCAAGCCCTACCATACAAAAATCAAGGTTGCGGGCGGCATCGGCTTCTTCGGGAGAAAAACCGCCCTCGGAGCCCACGATGACCGCGATCGTCGGAGGCGTTTCGCATGAAACGGCAGGCATTTTCTCGGTTAAAAGACTACGTAAAGAGACCGTTCCTTCGGCCTCATAGCAAAACAAAACAAGATCAGCCTTTGCCGCTTGCTGCAGCATAGCTTCATAGGACAAGGTAGGATAGACCTCAGGAATGATCCCTCGTCCGCATTGCTTGGCCGCTTCTTCAGAAATACGGCGGCGGCGCTCGGTCTTGCGCTCCTCGGCCTCGGGCTTGACACGAACAACGCAACGGCTGCTTTCAAAGGGGATCACGGCAGAAGCGCCGCATTCCACAGCTTTTTGAATGATGGTATCCAGCTTGTCACCCTTGGGCAGCGCCTGATACAGGACAGCGCGGTAGGGAGGCTCCGTGTCCATGGGATGCTCCCCGCAGATACGGGCTTCCACCCATGGCCGGGATTTATCGGGGGAAAAGGATGTCAGCTCGCAATCCAAGATGCGCGTGCCGCAAGAGACCGTAATATGCTCCCCTGCCGCCATACGAAGTGCGAAAGCAATATGGTGTGCGTTATCACCGCGCAACGTGATGAGATCTCCATCGACATCCGCAAGGGTCGCAAAAAAGTGGGGCATACAAATCTCCTTTGTGCCCACCGGGGCATTGACGTTGATGCAAGATAATGATGCCGAAAGGGTTGTTGTGACTATTCACAAAACCTTTCGGCGTTTTTCTGCTCTTAATATACCACAAAATCACCAATCTGTCAACAGGTTTTTTGTGATTTTATTCAAGAAAGGTGTCATTATTTACAATTTGGCTTTATTTTCGTTTGTAGGAAAAGACAAAAACGCCAAAGTCTCAAGCCAAAAAGGTCTTGGATGCATGCACAAGAAGTTGTGCAATACACCCAAGACCCCACATATCATTCTTTTTTGAGATTTTCACCGTCACTGACAACAACGATTGAACCCTCAAGATCAGTACGCCAGTAAGTCACGTCTTCTGCCTCCAAGCGTTGCAGGATACTCTGCTTGGGGTGGCCGTAGTCGTTCCCTTCACCGCAGGAAATGACAGCATATTCCGGAGATACAGCCTTCAAAAATGCCTCGGTGGTAGAGGAATCCGATCCGTGGTGTCCCACCTTGAGAAGGTCGCAATCCAGCGGATCCCCCTTTCCGTAGCGCTGCAGCATTTCCTCCTCGGATACGTCCTCAGCATCTCCCGTAAACAGAACAGAGGTATCCCCGAAAGCGGCGCGGAGGACAACGCTTTCGTTGTTCACGTCCTTGTAATCCTTCCCGATCGGCGCCAGCACCGTGAGCTTCAGATCCCCCACCCGATAGGTTGCCTCGGGCTTTGCCATGATCAAATCCGCGCCTTCGGCCTCAATCGCATCCATCATGCGCGCAAAGACTTTTGTGGTTGCGGTTGCGTCCGGCAATATGACCTTTTCCACATCGCAATATTCCAAAACGGCATCGGCACCGCCAATATGATCCTCATGAGGATGGGTAAAGACCGCATAGGCCAGTTCTTTTACGCCCTCGGCCTTCAAATAGGCTATCAATGCCTCCTCGGATGCGTTGGTGCCTGCGTCAATGAGAACGTTTCCGACCTCGGTACGGATCAGGGCGGCGTCTCCCTGCCCGACATCAATGAAATGGAATTCCACGCTACCTTCGACGGGCGCTTCTTCTTCCTTGGGAAAAAACCATTCCTCCAGAAGTCCGGATGTATACAGATATCCCAACACGGCAAGCAGGACAACGATGATCCCGCCGAAAACGCCTAATTTTTTGAGCAGACGCTTTACTTTTCTGTTTTTCTTTTTGGTTGCCATAGCAGAGCCTCCTTCATGCTTTTTCATATCGGTTTTATACCATTATAACAGATTTTCGGAAATTTTGCAACGGGTTCTGGAAGAAATCACAGCAAAATTCAAATAATTGACAGGATAGGGTTTACAAAACTGAAAAAATGTGATATAATGTAAGAGCCAAACAAATTTCATAAAGCAATCATGGGGATATTTCTCCCTTTTTTGAAAAGGGGTGAATTATACCTTTTTTCGTCGTGCATTATAGTTATATGGGCTTTGGTAAAAATGCAAATTCCATCAAGACTATAATGTATGGTAAAATATCCGTATGTTGCTTGAAATTTGTTTGGCGACAATTGGAGTTTGCATTTTTCGGTGCGTCAACTCCGGTTGGCGCACTTTTTGTTTTCAGGAGGAATCATCATGAAAAAGATTGCAAAGGTTTTTCTTATTTGGGCAATGACGCTATCATTGGTCATATCTTTTTTCGGATGTGAATCAAAAAAAGGCCCGGATTATCAAGTCAAAAGCGATGATGAGACGCAGTCCACGGAAGAAAACACCGAAGATATTGCCGCGCTGAAAAACGATATTGCAACGCTTCAAAAAGATATCGCAACACTTCAAAATGATATTTCCGCACTCCAAGAAGCCGTCAAAGCACCGCCGCTCCATTCGGGCGCAAAGTGGTATGCCATCGGCGACTCTATCACCTACGGCCTTTACAGTTCCTCCGCAAGTGATTATCATCAGCCCGTTGTCGGCAAGCGTTGGGTTGATTACGTAGCACAGTATAGCGGTTATGACTTAACCAACCTGGGAGTAAGCGGCTCAGGATTCGTGACGGGTACGACCTTCCGCACGGTTGTTGACAGCCACGATTTTTCCGATGTCGATCTTGTAACCGTCATGCTCGGCATCAACGACTGGAAAAATGAAGAGGCCGTAAATAAGGTCGGTACGATGGACGACACGGTAAGCAGCACATACACAGACAAGATTATTCCCGAACTTCGCTACGGTATCGAAAAAATCATATCGCAAAATCCGCATTGCAAAATTATCCTTATTACGCCTATTAACGCTAAGATCGGGGGCAGAGGCTCTGCGGAAACGAATTGGGCATACGGTTATACCGGCAGCATCACCCCTTGCGGCAGTCTGAAAAGCTTTAATGATATGCTGAAAGAGGTGTGCGAATATTACGGTATTCAAGTCATCGATATGACCAACAGCTCTGTGGTCAACCGACAAAATATTGCGGTCGTTTTACCTGACGGCATTCACCCAAGCCTTGCTTGCTATAAAGCGCTCGGATTGGAGCTTGCCCGGAAAATCACATTCGCGTGACTGAAAAATTTTTGCGGTTCTCATGAGTCAGGTGCAGGGATCCGTAAAGATGCTCCGCCAAGTGTAGAGAATGCAGCCTCTTTGGGAGAGAAAATCTCCTAAAAGAGGTTTGGGGGCTTTACAAAGTCGGTAAAATGTGTTATAATATGAAAAACAACAATTTTGAGGAGTATCTCATGAAGTGTCCCGTATGCGCATACCCTGAAAGCAAGGTCATCGATTCCCGCCCCGTTGACGACGGCAACAGCATCCGCCGCAGGCGTGAATGCCTGTCCTGTACCAAGAGATTTACAACGTTTGAAGTGATCGAGGCCGTGCAGATCATGGTGGTGAAAAAGAACGGCTCGAAGGAGCTGTTCGACAGAACCAAGCTCATGACCGGTATTCTGAAAGCCACCCGCAAGCGTCCCGTAGAAGCGGAGCAGATCGTCAACGAGATCGAGGCTGAATTGCAGAATGCCCTGCGGCAGGAGATCTCCTCCGTGGAGATTGGCGAGCTGGTGCTGGAAAAGCTCAAGGAAATGGATCAGGTTGCCTACGTTCGCTTTGCGTCGGTATACCGTGAATTTTCCGACGTGGATACCTTCATGGAAGCCTTGCGGGATCTCAAGCGCACAAGCAGGAGAAAGAAAAAGCCTACGGACAATCCCGATATGCAGGGATGACAGACATATTGCAACGGGCAGACGGATATACACCGTTTGCCCAAATTTATTTTGGATTTTATCAAACTTTTTTCAAAAAACCTATTGCATTTTTCTAAAAAGTATGCTATAATACAATGCGTTCGGAAGCGTAGCTCAGCTGGTTAGAGCGCACGGTTCACATCCGTGAGGTCATGGGTTCGAGCCCCCTCGTTTCCACCAAATACAAAAGGGTAGCTTGAAAGGCTACCCTTTTGTATTTGGCGGAACCGAGAGGATCGAGAAACCATGGGAAAGCTTCAAGTGAAATTCCGCTTTCCTATCGTATCAGAGAAGCTTTATGAACTCGCCCATGGCGAGTTCGGGGTTCTGAGCCCCCGTATTTTTTTCAAAGGGTAGCTTGAAAAGCTACCCTTTTGTATTTGGCGGAATCGAGAGGATCGAGAAACCCGAACTCGCCATCGGGGGCTCGGGGTTCTGAGCCCCCGTATTTTTTTTCAAAGGGTAGCTTTTCAAGCTACCCTTTTGCATTTGGCGGAACCGAGAGGATCGAGAAACCCGAACTCGCCATCGGGGGCTCGGGGTTCTGAGCCCCCGTATTTTTTTCAAAGGGTAGCTTTTCAAGCTACCCTTTTGTATTTGGCGGAATCGAGAGGATCGAGAAACCCGAACTCGCCATCGGTGGCTCGGGGTTTTGAGCCCCGTAAAGCATAAAACGCAGGAAAGCCGCCCCACATACGCAGGACAGCTTTCCTTATTTCATGCTTTATTTGTTTCTTTGGAAAGATCAACCGAGCTTGGCTCTCGCGGCGCGAGTACCCTCCAGCTTGTCGATAGCGGCGGCCAGCTTGGCCTTTTCGCCTTCTACAACAGCGGCAGGCGCTTTGCTCACGAAGCTTTCGTTGGACAGCTTCTTTTCAAAGCGGATGACCTCCTGCTCCAGCTTGGCGATCTCACCGTCCAGACGAGCCTTTTCCTTCTCAAAGTCCACGAGATCTGCAAGAGGCAGATATGCAGTCGCGGTAGGCGTGATCACCTGTACGGCGGTATCTGCAGAAACGATAGACTCATCAAAGCTCTCAGCTACGGACACGTCAGCAGCAGAAGCAAGACGGGCGAAGAATGCATGGGTAGCAGGACCGAAGGTATCCACGTACTTGGTAGCAATGAACAGGGCTGCCTTGCGGGAAGGAGCAATGTTCATCTCACTTCTGCGGTTACGGATGGCGCGGATGAGCTCGATGATGCGCTCCATCTCGGCAGCTTCCTCGGTGAATACATGGGCATCATTGACAGCGGGGTAAGCCGAGATCATGATGCTCTCCTTGTCCCCTGCCATGGTGGGCAAAGAGCCAAAAATCTCCTCGGTAATGAAGGGCATATAGGGATGCAGGAGCTTCAGAATGCCGTTGAGCACATAGGAAATCACATTCTGGCAGGTCAGATTCTCCTCAGTATCCTTTTCATTGAGACGAGCCTTGGCAAGCTCAATGTACCAGTCGCAGAACACGTCCCAAGTGAAGTCGTAAATAGCACCCAAAGCCACGCCGACCTCATACTTGTCGATGTTGGTACGAACGTTTTCCACCAGGTGGTTGAACTTGTGCAGCAGCCACTTATCCTCGGGCGCCAGCTTTTCGGTCTCGGGGAGAAGGATCTCGTCGATGGTGAGGTTCATGCGCACGAAACGGGAGGCGTTCCACAGCTTGTTGGCAAAGTTACGGGCGGCTTCCATCTTCTCGTCAGAGAAACGCATATCGTTTCCGGGAGAGTTGCCCGTGGCGAGCGCGAAGCGGAGGGCGTCTGCACCGTAGGTACCGATAACCTCCAGGGGATCAATGCCGTTGCCCAAGGACTTGGACATCTTTCTACCCTGCGCGTCACGGACAAGTCCGTGGATGAACACGGTGGAGAAGGGCTTCTCACCCATGTGCTCCAGACCCGAGAAGATCATACGGGAGACCCAGAAGGTGATGATGTCATAGCCCGTGACCAGCACGCTGGTGGGATAGTACTTCTTCAGATCCTCGGTCACCTCGGGCCAGCCCAGGGTGGAGAAGGGCCAAAGCGCGGAGGAGAACCAGGTGTCCAGCACGTCGCTGTCCTGGTGCACCTTGCCGCCGCACTTGGGGCATACCTCGATATCGGTCTTGGAGACGGTCATCTCGCCGCAATCGTCACAGTAGAAGGCGGGGATACGGTGACCCCACCAAAGCTGACGGGAAATGCACCAGTCAAGGATGTTGTTCATCCAGTTGAAGTAGTTTTTGGAGAAACGGTCGGGAACGAAGCGGATGGAATCGTTCTCCACAGCCTCAATGGCGGGAGCGGCCAGGGGCTTCATCTTGACGAACCACTGATCCGAGGTCAGAGGCTCTACAGTCGTGCCGCAACGGTAGCAGACACCGACGTTATGGTCATGGGGCTCTACCTTCAGAAGATAACCTTCAGCCTCCAGGTCAGCCACCAGTGCCTTACGGCAGGCGTAGCGATCCATGCCCTCGTACTTTCCGGCATAGGCGTTCATGGTCGCATCATCGTTCATGACCTTGATCTGCTCCAGGTTATGACGCTGACCCACCATAAAGTCGTTGGGGTCGTGGGCGGGGGTGATCTTCACGCAACCCGTACCGAAGCCGATCTCCACGTAATCGTCGGCGATGACGGGGATCTCACGGCCCACCACGGGCAGAATGAGGGTCTTGCCGATGAGGTGGTTCATATTCTCATCCTCGGGGTTAACGGCCACGGCGGTATCACCGAACATGGTCTCGGGACGGGTGGTAGCCACCACGACGTAGCCGTCCTCATCCTTGATGGGATACTTGATGTGCCAGAAGTTGCCGGGCTGATCCTTGTACTCGACTTCTGCGTCGGACAGGGCAGTCAGGCAGCGGGGACACCAGTTGATGATGCGGTAACCACGGTAAATGAGACCCTTTTCATACAGATTGACAAACACCTCGCGGACAGCCTTGGAGCAGCCCTCGTCCATGGTAAATCTCTGGCGGGTCCAGTCGCAGGATGCACCCAGCTTCTTGAGCTGACCCGTGATGCGGGCCTCGTAGGAGTCCTTCCAGGCCCAGACGCGCTCCAAGAACTTCTCGCGGCCGAGATCGTAACGGGTGAGGCCTTCGTCTACGCGAAGTCTCTCCTCTACCTTGATCTGGGTAGCGATACCTGCGTGATCGGTACCGGGTACCCACAGGGTATTATAGCCCTGCATACGCTTGGTACGCACCAGAATGTCCTGCAGGGTCTCGTCCAAAGCGTGACCCATGTGGAGCTGACCCGTGACGTTGGGCGGAGGGATGACCACAGAGAAGGAGGGAGCGGTGGAATCGGGATCGGGCGTAAAATAGCCCTTGTCTACCCAGTTCTGATAGATCCTGTCCTCAAATTCGGACGGGGCATATGTTTTGGGAAGTTCGGTGTTGGGGTTCATGGGAATCTCCTTTCACATGATAGATTTTCGGGGAAGATACAAAGATACAAGATACAAGATACAAGATACGAGATAGTTAAGCCAAGCGACAGCATCATTTTTCTATCTTGTATCTTGTATCTGCCAAGCTTGCTCGGCGCGTATCTTGTATCTTTTCACTAACATAAAACAAACAAAAAAGCCGCCCCTCTCGTATCAGGACGAGAAGACGCGGTACCACCTGATTTCGTGTTTTCAGTTTGCTGAAAACGACGCACTCTATAGAATATAACGGTTCTCACCGGTGAGCACTACCCTGCTCTCTCACAGCTCGCACTCACAGCTCACAGGCGACCTTCATCCATCTGCCGCGGGGGACTTGCACCAACCGTCCCTTCTCTTACGCGACTCGGGGATTACTCCTCCCGATCACAGCTTTTGATTATTGGTTAAGGGTTGCTACATCCCGACCCGTTGGCTCTCACAGTAAAGCCTTGGGTCGGAATGTATTCATACCAAGGTAAGCAGTTCGATTACGCGAGATTACTCTGCGGCGTAAACGCTGACCTGCTTCTTGCCCTTGGGTGCATGCTCAAACTTAACGCGACCGTCGATGAGGGCGAACAGCGTGTCATCCTTACCGATACCAACGTTGTTACCGGGATGGATGGCAGTGCCTCTCTGACGAACGATAATGTTGCCGGCAAGAACTGCCTGACCGTCAGCTCTCTTTACGCCAAGGCGCTTGGATTCGCTGTCACGGCCGTTCTTCGTAGAACCGACACCCTTCTTGTGAGCAAAAAATTGCAAACTGAGCTTCAACATCATTCTACCTCCATAAATCTTGTGGCGACTTACGTATGTAAGTCGGGTGCTTGTGCACCTCGGATTGGTAAGCGAACAGACGGTTTTTCAGTCGCCCTCATAGGAGCGATTCACGACCTTTACGTCCAGATAGTCTCCGTACTCCTCCAGCATATCTGTGAGTTGCTGGTAGTAGCCGAGGAACAGACCGGATACGGCGTATCTCTTGGCATCGTCTGCCTCATATTCGGGCAGCGCGGCGCGGGCGCGAACGCGGATGGTGGTGGTATTGTCCTCAATGTCGTAATCGACACGGGACGCATATGCCACCTCGATCGTGTTGATGAGAAACATGGTCATGGCAGACAGCGCGGAACACAGAATATCGGTTCCTTCTTCGCCGTAGCCCGTATGTCCCTGCTCCTCAAAGCCATAGAAAATACCGTCACTACGATAAAATACGATCTTTGTCATGTGACACCTCCGTGATAGAGGATTTGAGGGAAATTAGCCCTCGATCTTGACGATCTGCACCTTGGTGAAGGGCTGTCTGTGACCGATCTTCTTCTTCTCGTTCTTCTTGGACTTGTACTTCATAACGTAAATCTTCTTAGACTTACCGTTCTTCAGCACCTTTGCGGTAACGGAAGCACCGTCAACCACGGGAGTACCAACCTTGAAGCCTGCGTCGGTTGCGAGAGCAGCTACAGGGAAGCTAATCTCTGCACCCTCCTCAACCTCCAGCTTCTCAACGAAGATGATGTCCTGCTCGGAGACCTTGTACTGCTTTCCGCCTGTCGTGATTACAGCAAACATGAAAAGCACCTCTTTTCTTTAAGACTCGCTAAGTGGGGCGGCGACGGCTTATCCTGCTCTTTTCCCCCTCTCTCACAAGGAGATCCCGGATCAAAAAGCATTTCCAAACAGCCGCACTTAAAAAGGCCCGTTTTAAGCGGCAAATCATTATACCATGTATTTCTTCGTTTGTCAATAGGTTTTCGGGATTTTTTATAATTTTTTGAGAATTATTTTGTAGATTTTACCAATAAAAAGTACCGCACGGCACAAGGCCGTGCGGTACTTTCAAAACGGATCAGCTCTCCAGCTTTTCTACCTTGCCGTAGAATCTCTCCAGAGCCTTGCTTGCAGGCTTGGCGTTAGACTTCAGGAAGGAAGCGGTCTCAGACTGGTCGTGAGCGGTAACCAGCTGAGGAATGAAGTAAACCATTGCGTCCACGTTGGCGCTCAGGTCGGAGAAGACCAGACCCAAGTCAGACACGGTGGTGGACCAAATCAGCTCGAGCATCTCAGCATCCTCAGGCGCATTGGCAACCTTGGAGCCGAGCAGGGTCTCATAGAAAGCGATCTTTACGTCAGAGGTATAGTAAGCAAGCATCTCCATGACGTCGCCAACCATCTTTTCGTTCTTGATGACGCTGGAAAGAGCCAGCATACCATTCCAGTTCAAATGCTGATAGTTTTCCTGTGCAGCATCGTACTTGGGGTAAGGAAGGATACCGGTCTTGATATCCTCACCCTTATAGGAAACGAGACCGAAGGTACCCTCCAAGCTCATCAGCACGCGGTTGCTGGGCAGCTTGATCTCTTCGGTAGGCTTCTTCATACCGGCAGGACCCCATGCGTAGGTGTATTCTGCGTTGCAAAGCGCATAGATCTTTTCATGGAGGTCGGTCAGCTTCTCGGTATTGCCCTCAGCGGCAGTGATGTAAAGCTCACCGGTAGCGGGATCCTTATCGGCGATCTTCATATCGCTGGCGGTAACAAAGCTGGACAGGGGCACCCATGCAAAGCAGGTGAAACCGTACTTGCGGTCGGGGTTATCAGGGCTGTCCTGCACGAGGGAAGCCACCGAGACCATCTTATCGAGGGTCCACTCTTTGTTACGGACGCAATCGTACAGATTACCCGAAGTAGGCTCAAAGGGAGCATACATTTCCTTGTTGAATACGACCAGGTAAGTCTGAGAGAGACAGAAGTCGTTATAAGCAAGGAACATTCTGTCGCCAATGGACAGATCGTTCATCAGCTGAGAATTCCAGTAGTCGGCATCCAGATTCAGATTATCCAGCTTATTCAAATCGTAAAGACAACCGGAAGTGATCAAGCTGGAAACGCCCATATACGTATGGGTCATGAGCATCTGGTAGGAATCGTCACCGGCCAGAACAGCGTTAGAGAACGGTGTGGTGTACTCCTGGAAAGTACCGCCGTTTTCAGCGATAATATCCACGCCAAGATATTCTTCCACATAGATCTCGCGCTCATAGAGCTTATCGTCAAGATCGTTACCTTCTTCGCGGTTTTCGGGGTCAACGAAATACGAGCCCTTAACAAACGTATCACCGCAATAGAGTGCAACAAATTCTGCATCGTATTCTGCTTGCCCAACGAAGGGAGTTCTTTCTGTAACAGCCTCATCGCCGGTACCGGCATTTTGATTCTTCTTGCTGTCTTTCTCATCTTTTCCCTCATCGCTGACACCGCAGGCAGCCATGGGAATGAGCATACAAAGCACCAGCAGAATGCTCAGCGCTTTCATCAGTCCTGATTTCATATCATAGACTCCTTCCTAAGTATTGTTAGTTTATTTTACTACATTCCACATATTTTGTCAAGTAAAACTTGCATTTATTTAAATTCTTTTTACTTATTGACACTTGGAGCATGTTATGGTATACTTAATGAAAAAAATCGGAGGTACACCTGATGCTGCATCTTGTTCCCTATCCCAAAGTATCCAAGGACAGCGACGTATCCGTCGTCCTTCCCTTTACCGTCCGCGGCGATTTCCCCTCCGCGACCGATACCTTATTGCAATATATGCACCGTATGCACGGCATCTCCCCCGTGTCTGCCGAGGGAGGCATCACGCTGACGCGGGATGATTCGGTCGCAGGCGAGGGCTACCGTCTGTCGGTTTTCGCAGAAGGCGCTGTTCTGTCCGCTTCTTGCGAAGCGGGTGCGCAAAACGGCATCAGCACGCTTCTGCAGCTGTCGGAAGTCAATGCAACAGAGAATACCGTCCGTCTTCCCATATGTGAAATTCAGGATGCGCCCGACGCTTCCTGGCGCGGCATGATGGTGGATCTCGCGAGAGATTTCCACAAGCTTCCCGTACTCTACGATTACGTGGATCTTTGCCGTTTTTACAAGATCCGTTATCTGCATCTGCACTTCACCGATGACCAGAGCTATACCCTCCCCTCTCGCGCATATCCCGCGCTGTCCACGCCCGATCGCCACTACACAGAGGACGAGCTCAAGGGGCTGATGGCTTACGCCAAGGCGCGCTGCGTGGAGATCATTCCCGAGATCGATGTTCCCGGTCACTGCACCTCCTTTGCCGAGGCCTACGGTGACATTTTCGGACGTGACGGTATCATCTGTCAATCCGATGCCTCCATGGAAGCCATGGAAGTCATTTTTGAAGAGCTTTGCGCGCTTTTCGAGGATTCCGCATACATCCACATGGGCGGTGATGAGGCATCCATTGCCAAGTGGACGCAGGACGAAGCAACGCTCTCGGCCTTCCGCGCGCGCGGCGTGGACGTGGATAGCATGGAGAAGAATGCGCTGGCAGAATATCTGTACGCCGCCTTTATTGCCCGTATCTGCAACAAGATCACAGCCTGCGGAAAAACGCCCGTGGTCTGGGAGGGCTTCCATGAAAGCGTCAACCACATGATCCCCCGCAATGCGGTGGTCATGAGCTGGGAAAATTTCTACCAGACGACTCCCTCGTTGCATAAAGCAGGCTTCCGTCTCATCAACTGCTCCTGGGCTCCCATGTACGTGGTCACGCCTGTAGCGCATTGGCCGCTCCGTGATGTCTTTGATTGGAGCATTTACAAATGGCGTCCCGTGCACCCCGGTTCTCCCTATATTCAAACGGGTTTGGAGATCGAGCCCACGAAACAGGTCGAGGGCGGTCAGCTTCTCGCCTGGGGAGACCATATCCCGAGGGTATACAGCAACATCGACGAGGGTGTCAAGGCGGAATTCGATCTGATGGCCGAACGTGCATCTGCCCTCTCTGAGAACACATGGAACGTAGAGAAGCGCTGCGACTTTGACGCATTTTCCGCGCGTGCTGACCGTGCGGCCAAGCTGCTGTCCCTGCTGATATCGAATACAGGTGACCGTATATGAGCTTTTTGTACTTGTTGGAATCCATCCGAAACCCGTTTTTAGATGTCGTCGTGCAGCTCATCACGCACTTGGGCAGTGAGATGCTGTTCATCGTGGTCGGTATTTTCATGCTGTGGTGCATGGACAAGAAGCAAGGATATTTCATCCTGCTGACGGGATTTTTCGGGGTGTATCTGAATCAGTTCTTAAAGATCCTTTGCCGTGTTCCCCGTCCGTGGGTGCTGGATCCCGAATTCACCATCGTAGAATCGGCGCGCGCCGAGGCCACGGGCTATTCCTTCCCCAGCGGTCACACCCAAACGGCGGTGGGACTCTTCGGAGGTCTCGCGCTTTGCCGCCGCGAAAGGTGGTTTCGCATCCTTTGTATCATCATTTGTGTGTTGGTTCCCTTTTCACGGATGTATCTCGGTGTGCACACCCCGCTCGATGTAGGTGTGGCAACTGCTATGGCCGTGGTGCTGGCATTGGGACTTTGGTATCTGTTTTCCAAAGTCGGATACACGCGAAAACTCATGTTCCCCCTGCTCGCGTGCCTTTCCGCTTTGGCTATAGCGTTTCTCTGTTACGTTCTTTTGTGGCCGTTCCCTGCGGATATCGACGCGGAAAATCTCCTCTCCGCAAGGGAGACCGCCTGTACCCTGTTTGGTGCGTTGCTCGGTCTTTGGGTCACCTATATTTTTGATGAATTTGTCCGTCCCTTTGATACAAAGGCACCCATTTTGGGTCAGCTTTTGAAATTTTCGTTGGGCTTTCTTCTCGTTTTGGGTATCATGGAGGGCTCCAAGCCTCTCTTCAACCTCTTATTCGGAGAGGGTGATCTGCTCGCCCGTGTCATCCGATACTTTTTGACCGTTCTCTTTGCAGGTGTCATTTGGCCCATGACCTTTCCATTTTTCAAAAAGATTGGAGGAAAATCAGATGAATGACGTGATTCTTCGCCCCTACACGGCAGAGGACAGCGAAGCCTATATGGCCATATACGAGGCTTCCTTTCCCCCATGTGAGCGCAAATCCTTTGATCATATGCTCTCATCTCCCGCCGCCGACCGCTACGAGCTTTTGGTCATCTCCAGCTCCACGGTTCCTGTAGCGGGAATGGTCATTCTCGCATACGCCAAAATCGACGGGGAGACCTACGCGCTTCTGGACTATCTGGCCGTTTCTCCCGACTGCCGCGGTATGGGCATCGGACACGCCGTGCTTCCGTTGATCCGCGCACACTGTAAGGAGCGTAAAGCCAGACTGTTTCTGGAGATCGAAGCCCCCGATGCCACGGCGGATAACGCGCTGCAACGTGTGCTTCGCAGAGCATTTTATATTTCCTGCGGGCTGACATTCTGTGACGTAACCGCCCAAATGTACGGCACGAATATGGAGCTTCTGGCCTTTCCCGAGGACGCGGCTTTTGTGACGCTGCACGTATACCGCGAGCTCGTCAAGGCATCTTATCCGCCCGATATGGGTCTTCCCGAAGCGCTTCCTTCGCATTGAAAAACGCCTCTCGGCTGTTGCCGAGAGGCGTTTTTTATGGTTTCTCCTGCTGTGAGGATCAAGCCATATTCTCGTAACCGATCAGGGTCTGGAGAATGGTCTGGGCATAGACACGGCAGAACCAGTCGTTGGGGTGGTTGATGTTGTTACCCGAGTAGTCCTGGAACTCCTTGATCTCCAGAATAGCCTTGGAGGTAGAGGTCATGCAGGCCACGGCGCAGGGGATACCGTTTTTCACATAGTCTTCAGCGGTTTTGATAAGCTCGGGCTCCTGCTTGTCCTGCTGGCCGTACCAGCCGTTGGTGGCGTTGGGGTTGGGCACCATGGTGGAGACAAACATGAGGGCGCAATCGTTGTCCAGCTCGTGCACGCTGTCCAGCACGTTCTTCATGGTGCGGGCTACGGTACGGGCGGCAGAGCCTGCGTCGTTCATGCCGTAAGCGATGAGGAACAGGTCACAGCCGTACTCCTCTACAAAGGGCTTGACGTAGGTATCAAAATTCTGCTTGCCGTTCTGAGAAGTCCAGCCGCCCACGGAGGGGTTGATGTAGGTGATGGTACCTCTGTCGCCCGCCACGTAGTCCTCGGCGGGGATGATGGGCGCGCCCGTCATATTGGTCTTGACATACTTTACGGTGTATCCGTACAGATCAGCCAGCGCATGGGTAAAGAGCAAGGAGTAGCTGTACTGGTAGGGGCTGTAGTTGTCGATAAAGCTGGCGGATGCGCCGTGGGTGATGGAGTCGCCGTAGAAGAAGACAGTTACATCTTCACCGTTGATCAGCTTGGTGATGAAGTCGGCGTACACATCGGCCTTGGACTCGGAAATATAGCCCTCCCAAACGTTCTCATGGGTGTAGGTGACGTTCATCTGGTAATCGGTCATGGGCTTACCCTCACCCCAATAGATGTTGACATTCTTGCCCTCGTAGTTGGCAGTAATGTTGATCTGGGGATGGTTGGGGTAGTTATAGTACTTGGCGCGGGTAATCACGGGGATGGAGGAATCCTCTGTGATCTTGATCTTACCGTCCTCGATCACATAGTCCTTCCCTTCCTCATAGGTCACGGTGCCGTCGTAATTGGTAACGGATGTCACACTCTTGATGGGATAAAGCAAAGATCTCACGTCTCCTTTATCGAGGAACATGACAGTCTCATTTTTGACGGTATTGCCCGCGAAAATGGGCTGCATCAGCTCGTCCAGCTTGCTCATTTCTGCTTTGGGATCCATATGTGTCTCCTCCTCGGTGGTGATCTCTTCGGTGGGGGCTTCGGTAGGGGCTTCGGTGGGAGCTTCAGCGGACGTCTCAGAGGACGGCTCGGAGGAAGTAGCCTCTTCGGCAGAGGTTCCTGTCAACGCATCCGTGACAGGAGTGGTATCCGTAGCGGTTTCGGAAGAATTTTCATTGCCGCAAGCCACGAGGCAGAGGCAAAGAAGTGTCATCAGCATTAAAATTGAAACGATAAATAATTTGGTCTTTTTCATGTTCATATACCTTTCAGGATCAGTTCATATTCTCATATCCGATGAGGGTCTGGAGCAGGGTCTGTGCATACACGCGGTAGAACCAGTCGTTGGGATGGTTGATGTTGTTGCCCGAGTAGTCATTGAAGGTCTTGTGCTCCTGGATGGCCTTGGAGACCGAATGGACACAAGCCACAGCCACGGGCTTGCCATCCTTGGTGTAGCTCTTGGCCAAGGAGGTCAGTTGTCTCTCCTGCTCCTTGATGGGGGCGAAATCCCAGTTGGAACCGCTGTGAGGGGTCATGGTGGACACCATCATGATGGCCGCCTCAGGCTTGACGGCAAGCACGCCGTCGATGATCTTCTTGAAGTTGTTCTTGGTGACGGAAGCAGTTGCGGCGCCGTCATTCATACCGTAGGCAAGAACAAAGAGGTCGCAGCCGTACTTTTCGATCTGCTGCTTGACAAAACTGTCGAAGTTGTTGACACCGTCGGTAGAGGTCCAGCCACCGATGGCGGTGTTAACGTAGGTAATGGTGCCGCGCTCACCGCCTACGTACTCGGTGGCAGGAACGGGATGGCAAGGCATGGAAGCAGTCAGGCCGGTGTTAACGTACTTGACCTTATAGCCGAAGAGGTCAGCCAAAGCCTCGGTGAAGAGCATGGCGTAGTTACCCTGCTTGGGATCAACACCCTCCAGATAGGTAGAGCAAGCGCCCCAGGTGATAGAGTCACCGTAGAAGAAGACGGTTACGTCCTCACCCGCGATCAGCTTCTTAACAAAGTCCTGATAGATCTCCAGCTCACTCTCCTGGACATAGCCCTCCCAAGCGGCATCGTGGTTGTAGGTCACGCTGACCTGCCACTGCTTCACCTGGCTCTCGCCCCAGAACATGGGTTTGCCGTTCATCTGGATGAGGGAACCGGGATGGTTGTAGTACTTCTCAGAGGTAATGACGCGGATGGAGGAGTTCTCGGTGACCTTCAGCTTGCCGTCCTCGATGACATAGTCCTTGCCTTCCTCGTAGGTGGTCTTGCCGTCATAGGAGGTGACGGATACGATGTCCTTGATGGGGAACAGGAGGGACTTGACCTCTCCCTTGTCGAGGAACATGACGGTTTCCTTAAGGGACTGGGTACCGCCAAAGATGTTCTGCATAACGTCCTTCAGATCCTCGTCCTTAACATCCAGACCGATCTGCTCCTTGATGGGAGCCTCGGTAGGTGCTTCGGTGGGAGCCTCGGTAGGAGCTTCGGTAGGTTCTTCGGTAGGAATCTCGGTAGGAGCTTCGGTGGGGATTCCGGTTTCGGGAAGCGTAGCGGCTTCGGTGGCAGGATCGGTTTCTGCAATCGTCTCTGCGGCTACCGTCGAAGTCTCATCGGTATTCGCATCGGTTTCATCATCCTTGGAATCGGTAGTCTGATTACAGGCAACCATACCTGCAACGACCAACGAGGCGGCCAGAAGGATCAGGCCTTTGGTTTTCATGTTTTTCATAATTTCTCCTTTATTATTTGCCATATGGCTTTTTTACTGCTTAGGGGGTTATTTTGTTCCCGTCGAGCCGAATCCGCCTGCACCGCGGTCAGTCTCATCCAATTCGTCCGTCTCGCAAAAGCTTGCTTGGATGACGGGCATGATGAGAAACTGGGCAACGCGGTCGCCGGGCTCTACAGTCTGGGGGATGTCTCCGTGGTTATGAAGGGCGACCATCAGCTCTCCACGGTAGTCGGAATCAATCACGCCTACCTTGTTGGCGGGGGCAAGGCCTCGCTTGGAGGCCAGTCCGCTGCGGGCAAAATTGAGCCCCACATAGCCCTCGGGAATGGCCATAGCCAGTCCTGTATGGATCATGACGGTCTCTCCGGGAAGAATCACGATGGGATCTCCCTCGGGGAGAGCGTAGAGGTCAGCTCCCGCCGCACCTGCCGACCCATAGGTAGGCAGGATGGCTTTGGGATGAAGTTTTTTGATTTTCAGCTCCATGGTGCACCTCATGCAAGGATCACGTACTCACCCGAGCCCAGGGTCTTGCCCGTGGGAACAAAGCAACAGGTCGTGCCTGCGGGAACCGTGATCTCATAGCGGGTTTGATCCCCCTCGGGACGGAAGGCCACGCGGATCTTACCGTAGGGGCACTCGTGGATGACCTCGGCCTCCTTCATATCCTTGAAGGGGACGGGGGCTACGGCAAAGACGCGGAAGCCGGGGGTCACGGGGATAATACCGCCTACGTAGGCGTACAGGAAATAAGCAAAGCCGGAATGCATGGGATGGTTGTAGGAGGAGGAGCCCAGCTCTCGGGGCTGGGAGAAATCGTGCTCGGGGCACTCCCACAGAGAGGTGGCACCCTTGTCCATCATGGTGCCGAAGCTGTCGTGGTCGCGGTTGAAGAGGAACTTCATGGCGACATCTCCCTGCCCTGCCTCGCAAAGCGCGGGGACGAGATACTTGTTGCAGTAAATACCCGTGGACATGGCGTAGTCATCCTCTTTCATGAGGGTAAGAAGCGCCTCGGTGAGGGCTTCCTTCTCTCCGTCGGGATAGAGCTCCGTCATCAGAGCCACGCCGCAGGTACCCCAGGTAGAGTAGCGGTGCTTTTCGGGGATCCAGAAGTGGCGGTTGAAGGCCTCCTTGATGCGGGCGGCCCAATCATCGTAGTCAATAGACGCGGGAAGATCCAGCGCCTTGGACAGCTCGCTCATACGGATCATGATCTCGTAGAACATGGCGGTGGAGGACTCGGGGACGGGCATCCGTCTCTCATGCTCATGACCAATGGGAGGACACCAGTCGCCAAGGCCGCGGGAGATGATCAGTTCATCCTCATACAGGGACTTGTCATTCTTCGCGTCAGCGATCTCATGCTGCACCCACTTTTCCATCATGTCCCAATTCTTGCGCACAACAGATGCGTTGCCGTAGTAGTGGTACATCCAGTAGGGGATGATGACCTGTGCACAGCCCCACAGAGGACTTGCCTCGCCGCAACCGCGCTTACCGGGGGAGATCATCTGCCAGACGCCGTAGACCTCGTTGGTGGTGCGGATGTCATGGAGATATTTCTCATAAGAAGCCTCAGTATCATAGTTCATCATGCCGGTGTTACACACCACCTGAGCGTCGCCCAGCCAACCGCACTTTTCTCTGCCGGGGCAATCCTCGGGGAAGCCATGGTAATTGGTACGGAAGGTGTTCATCATGATGGCCTGCAGGCGGTTCATATCCTCGGAGGAGGAAGTGAAGCTGCCTGTCTGACGGAAATCGGTGGAGATGGCATAGGCCTTGAACATCCGTGTTTCAGGATTAGAGCCGTAGGCACGGAGGTCAAAGTAGCCTGTGATCTCCATATAGCGGAAGGCGTGATAGGTAAATCTGGGACGCCAGGTCTCGCCCTCCATATCGCCACGGGAGATGTATACGTCCTGCTGAAGCACCTGGGTGGCAAAGGAGCCTGCGGAGCGAAAATCAAGGTGACCGTCGGAGTCCAGATTCTCAGCAAAGCGGAGAGTGACCTGAGAGCCGCGTGCAGCGCGGGGGAGGTTGATCTCTACAAATCCCGCGATATTCTCGCCGAAATCGATGATCCATGCGCCGTCGTCCTTACCCGAGCAGTTCGTGACCGAAACGGCGGGCAGTTCTTTAAAAATACGGACAGGGGGCATGAGGCAAGGGGTCAAAGTGCCCTTGGGGGTGGTATCCTCCACCACGCCGCACCAGCCGTCCTCATCGCCGTCGGGATCGGCAAAATCGGGGGTTTCCAGACGGGTGTCGTAGGTCTCGCCGCCGTAGAGGTTGTTGAGAACGATCGGGGAATATTTATACGCCCAAGTACCGTCGGTATCGGTGGCGTGAACCGTCTTGGTGCCGTCTGCCAAGGTCAGCTCCAGCTGAGCCATCAGGCAAGCGTCACCATAGTAAAAGCCTTCGTGAGACCAAACACGGGACTGGGCATAGAAGCCCTCGCCCAAGAGAGCCGCAAAAGCGTTCTTCCCTTCTTTGATATACTCGGTCACGTCGTAGGCACGGTAGAAGACCTCGCGCTCATAGTTGGTCATGGGAGGATCGATGAGATCCTCGGAGATCTTTTGGTTATTGATGTAATACTCGCCGCAGCCGAGACCGCTGACGTAGAGGCGAGCCTTGACCACCGCGTCCGTGACGAGGAATTTGCGGCGCAGGTAGGGCGCCCAGCCCTTCATAAGCTTCTTCGGCTTGATCCACTTGCCCTGCCATTCATCGGGCAGGATGGCGGTGCCGAAATGGAGGGATGCTTCGGCAGATTCACCGTGGTTATCTTCAACGCTTACAAGCAAGGTATAGTCTGTGCGGGAAGCGAGGGTAACGTCAACGGGGATATGTATCTGCTCAGAGGAATCCATCAGACCCGAATCCCACACGGGGGCGGCATAAGGATCGGCCGTGCCCGCAAGATTGATAACGGCACGGTAGGAGACCTGCTTGACGTTTTGCTTGTCGGAGGCGAGCTTCCAGCTCATGTCCAGCCCCGTTACGGGAGTACAGAGCGAGGGAGATGCGCCGTTGAGGCGCAGATCAAGGATGTTGAGCATGGTGTGGTTCCTTTCTTTGATAAAATATATACGGTAAATTGTTGTTTAGCGGGCAGTGCCCGCGGCCAACGCTCGCGTAACACTCTCCGTGGCGGGATATATCACCCGATGGGCAGTGTGGCGGTAAATTGTTGTTTACGGGCTGAAAGCCCGTAGCGCCCACGCAAGTGGGCATATCGATCCGATGCGGGCATCGCCCGCTCGGAATATCGAGTGCGGAGGGAATCGACGCACATATCGAACGCCGAAGGCGTATATCGACT
>JAGASP010000045.1 GCA_017621695.1 Clostridia bacterium | reverse complement strand
ATGACCCGTAGGGGAGGCCCTATGTGGCCTCCCGCAAAAAAATGTTGAACCACAAGGGTGTTGTCGATTTCGGGACGACGGGCGACCACATAGGGTCGCCCCTACGGCCATGTTGGTCATACGCCCGTAAACAACAATTTATCGCTCTTCCACTCTAACTTATTTTTTCTCTCCGTAAAACACCACGATGATCGGTGTTTCCCCGATTTTTACAGGCACGGGCAGAAGCCCCTTGTCCACGATGGCCTTCATGGTCAGCACCGTCAAACAACGCGTGGCGCCTTGATGGATATAAATTTCCCGTCCGTCCACATAATCGGGAACATAATTGACCCTTTCAGCCCGAAGTTTCTGATAATAGGGGTCCAACAAGGTTTTGATGCTTCCCATCACCTCATTCAGCATGACCGCAAAGGGTCGGAAGTCATCGTAGCTCATGTAGGGGATGTCCAGCTCCACTTCTCCCGTTTCGTTACGGCGAAGAATGTGGAGCTTTTCAAATTCCTCCACCTTGGCGTAAATCAGTTCAGAGGAAGGTCGAACCTTTGCAGGGGTCATAGAAGCGTAAAAGGCACAAATCTCCTTCATGGAAAAGCGTTCGGACATTTCATTATATCCCCAATGCGCTTCTCCAAACAGAGATTGGTAGTCGTTCATACCGTAGACCCATGCACCGTCTGTCTCATGACGACAGCAGTAGGGTCCCGAGGTTTCCAACACATGGCGCTCCCCTCCTCTTTCCCGATAAGTTCCCGTGGCCAGCCAAAAACCGCCGTTGGGACGGGGATAAGGTTGGATGCTGCTTTCGCTCTCGCTCTGCTCGTCAATTGCCCGACCCAGAGCACAATTGATAAGATAGAGCCACATGGTAGCGATCTGTTTGGCAGAAAAATGCTTGGTTGCCGAAGAATTCATCAGAGGCTGGAAGGCCTGATAAATCATCTCCCAAACAGGCTCTGCCATAGCCTCGGCTACGGCTGTCTGCTTTTCAATATCCCCCAAAGAATTTTCCAAGGAGGTGATATACATACGGGTATAGACCAACCCTTTAGGGGTCTCTCCCATCAGTTCACCGCGAATGAGCTGACCCACCTCGTCCTCCACATAGGCAGCTGGTACGCCCAAGGCGGCCGCCAGATCTCGGATGCCGATGGGCTTGGGATAAGCCGTGATCAGGATATTCTGTGCCAAACGGGAGTTGAGATAGCGGAAGGGCTCACCGCGGCGGCTTTCATTTCCCCAAATGCCCATACTCAGCCACTTGGGCGCATAGCTGTTTTCGCCGTAAGGCTTTTGGATGTCATTCATACGCTCGATATCAGCCTTGATCTTTCCACGACCCTCGTGAAGCCGCCACTTGACCGTCCCCTCGGGAACATCCAGCGCAGCGGCGATGCGCTCCACGCTATGTCCCAGCATATAGTGACGGTACAACACCTCGCGGTGGAGGTAAGCCAACCGTCCCAAGGCACGGCGCACCGTGATCTCGTCCTGTCGCCGTTGTTCCTCCTCCGCAGAAAGAATATCTTCATCGTCGGGGATAAGCTCCAGAATACTGCCGTCGTCGCTGACCGTGGGGGTTCTGTACTTGCGCCGCAGACGGTCCCTGTAGCGGTTAGCAAAGACCGTGTGCAGGTATCCCGTAAGATTGTGGATACTCTTCCCTGCCCGTACGTCCCGGACGTAGGCCATAATGGTATCCGACACCACCTCCTCTGCCTCGTCTCGGTCACGGCAGTAGCGCATGGCATAGGTCATAAGATCACGGTAAGCCTTCTCAAATTCGGGGGTGTTCAGGTCAATGTAATTTTCTTTGTTTTCCAAGACTGATCTCCTCCTTTCGCTCTTTATGTCGCGGAGAACCCCATAAGGTTGGGTATCTGCGGAAAATTTTTAAAATATATCGCCAAAAAATAAAAAAGTCAAGATTTCGGATGATGCTCATGGTTTGCATCACTTTTTATGGAAATATTCTTGATTTTTTTGGGGGAATATGATATACTGACAACAGATATCACATTTGTCAATTAAAGGAGTCTCCATGAGTTATACCGAAGAAAAAAACAAGATGATCCCCGGCACGCTGTACCTAGTAGCTACCCCAATCGGTAACCTTGCCGACCTGTCCGAGCGTGCGATCAAGGTGCTGTCCGAGGTGGATTTTATCGCCGCCGAGGACACCCGCAACACGGGGCATCTTTTGTCCTATTTAGGTATCAAAAAGCCTTTGATTTCCTATTTTGAGCACAACAAGCGAGAGCGTGGGGAGGTCATTTGCGACCGTCTGGCGGCGGGCGAGACCTGCGCTTTGGTGACCGATGCGGGTACGCCTGCCATCTCCGACCCCGGAGAGGACTTGGTGCGTTTGTGCGCCGAACGGGGTCTGTCCGTCACCTCCATTCCCGGGTGCTGTGCGGGCATTACAGCGTTGACCCTGTCGGGACTGCCCACGGGGCGATTCTGCTTTGAGGGCTTTTTATCCGTCAACAAGGCTGAGCGCAGGAAGCGGCTTGACAGACTCAAGGGGGAGGATCGCACCATGATCTTCCACGAAGCCCCCCACAAGCTGGAGACCACCCTGAAGGATCTCTGCGAGGCATTTGGCGGGGACAGGCACGTTTCTCTCTGCCGTGAGCTCACGAAGATCAACGAGGAAGTACTCCGCATGACGCTTGCTGAAGCGGTAGCTTATCACACCGAGCACGCGCCGCGCGGTGAATACGTGTTGGTGGTGGAGGGCATATCCGAGGATGCCTCGGGGATGTCCGACTTTTGGGCGGACATGACGGTGCAGGAGCACGTACAGCACTATATGGATAGCGGCATGGAAAAAATGGCAGCCATCAAAGCGGCTGCCAAGGATCGCGGCGTTCCCAAAAACGAGATCTATAAGGAAATGATATAAGATCTCCTCTATATTGAGCATATCTGAAACATTCCATGATGTTTTGTTTGATACGTAACATCTTAGCGAATATTTTCAGATATGCTCTTTTTGCTATTACCTTGTCAGGCGGAGATAAATACTTTGGGCAGCTTCACCAATGAATCTCTGTTCTTCGGGAGATACGGTTTGGAGACGGGTCTTTGCAGGCAAGCCCCAGACACCAAAGAAGCGGGGACCGATCCACTCGCACTCGCTGCAAGGCTCGAAGACACCCTTAAGGATCGACAGACAGGCTTTTCGGGGCTTCATGAAGATGATCTTCATGGGGTGCTTGATGAGCGCAAAGATCAGCTTGGGGTAATGGGCTGTAATGCCCGTAAACGTAATGCCGGGGTGGGTCACGCTGACGCTGACATCGGTTTCTCCCGAAAACAACTCATACATGGAAAACATCAGGTAGCGCTTGGCGTTTCCGTAGACCTTGGAGGCCTGCTTACGATCAGCAAAGTCAATGCTTTCGGGATCTGTCTTGGAATAATTGTGCGCGATACTGCCGACGACAACCACCCGTCCGCGGCGCGCCTTCAGGGACGGTAGCAACTCGCGGATCATATAATACGGAGAGACGAAATTGATCTGGTAGACGTTATCGTAGCCCGTATCACAGATCTTTCTGGGAATGCTGTACGCGCCTGCGTTATGGATGAATATATCAGGGGAAAGTTGTATCAAACGGTCGGTAACCTCGCGGACTGACGTCATATCCGAAAGATCCGCCGTCAAGAGAGTCACCTCCGCATGAGGGTATTCCCCGATCAGGAGTTGGCGAAGGCTTTGCGCCCGTGACGGGTTGCGGTCGATCAAAATGAGGCGCGCATTCAAAGCGAGCAAATATCGGCAGAGCTCCCTGCCGATACCGCCCGTGCTTCCCGTCAGAGCCACGGTCTTATCCCGAAGGGTCGCGCCGTCCAAATGGAGCTTGGCCATATACCGTTGGAGTTTCTTTTGTTTTTCCATAGCTACCTTCTTCTGAAAAAAGGCCTTTTCATTTTGAAAAGGCCTGATGTTTTGATGGGGAAAAATTAACGCCGTTTGCCGCGCAGATTGCTCCAGTCTATGCGGTTGACGATGGTAACCATCATAATGATGGCAACCAACGCAGTCAGCCAAGTAAAGATCTGGGAAATGATCGCATCGGAGCCAAAGGCCATTTTGATGGCAAGCCACAGGCAGATCTCTGCGCCGCAAGCACAGGCAATTTTCATAAAACGGCGTTTGAAAAGGAAGACCAGCGCGACCAAAAGCGCGCATATGACAAGCTCGATAATAAACGTACCGAGTACAAAGCCTTCCGCCATTGCAAACAGCGAAAAAGCGCCGTATGTGAACTGACTCACCGATAAAACCATGTGCTTACCTCCAAAGCTTTTCAAAGCTTTTATCCATTATAACGCATAAAACGACATTTGTCATCATCATTTTTGCGTTTCGCCGCCCTTAAAAGCAAAATTTGTAGGCCTGCACAAAATGCTGTCAAAAAATATGTACATTTTGCCATTCAAACCATGTCATAGGCGCATTATGGCACAGGCGGTATCCGATGCAACAAACGGCAAGCGATATACCCTGCAAGCCAAGCAAGCGGCTGTGCCAGCGGCAACAAAAGACACCAGATGACGTGAACCTTAGATGCCAAAGCCAGCGACAAAATACCCGCGTATATGCAAATCAAAAGAACCGGCAAAAAGAATCCGTATCTGCGGCGACGGGGCAGATGCGCCGTAAAGACCAACACCACCTGCGTCAGAATCAAGGAAAGAGCAACAAAATACGCCATATTTCCCCGCTCCGACCCTGATGTCCAATAGGTCACGGCGGCAATGACTGCGGGAACAAGGCAGGACGCGGCGGTGATGATGCTTTCAACGGCAAAGTAGCGATGCGGCGCGCGCATAGCCGCAAGGGGGCGCATTGCCCCGGTAAGCTCCCCATCCTTGGGAAGATCACTTTGGGTATACACATAGAGCGCAATCCCATCAGCCAAAAGTCCCGAAGCGAGAAGCAACGGAGCAAATATACACGTTGTTCCTGTCACTACGGTCAGGAAAAACAGGAGAATACGGGTAATCTGGGATAGCATCAGGAAACGTACCGATGCTGTAAAGCCACGGGCAAGCTGGCCTGCGGCCAAACGCGCACGGCGTACACCGCAAAGTCCACCGCCCTGCGTACCGCATCTGCGCAGGATCACATGAGCGTTTTTTCGGCAAAGATCCGATGCGCACGCACTGTCGGGATGTCCGTCGGGAGACGTAGCCTCTGCTCCGAGCAGGCAAGGCTCGGCTTTATGCAAAACGTCCTTCAGCGCAGAGGGCGTACAGGTAAACGCGACATCGGCTTCCTTCAATATCGCCAGATCCACGCGCTCCACAGAAAGCACACCGACGGTAGCCCCCGTATGCTTCAGCTCGTCAATCGCATCCAACACGTCCTCGGTACGGCAATGCAAAAAGCATCTGACACCACCCTCCAGTGCGCGGCGCATACGCAACCGCCCTGTTGCGTTCTGAAGATCCAGACAGGTATACTTTTTGAAAAAGCCCGCATCCGAAAGCGCTTTTTCATCCTCAGGATATACGTCTCGCAAAAATGACAGAACGCGGACACCCGAATCCTCCATGGCGGTGATGATCCCTGCGGTTTTGCGGCAATCTCCGACCGCCATGGCAAGGTAGCCTTCCAGACAGCGGGAGCCATCGTTTTCGGAAATCAGAAAGCGGCTTCTGTAACCGCAGTCATGCGCGGAGGCATACAGCTCTGTCCAGGATTCCAGAGCCGCATCATCCAAGGGTGCTTCACCGACATCCGTGCGATAGGTATGACAGTAGGCGATATCCTCCGGGTCATCGGTCACATACAGAATTTCCATCGGACGGCCGCGCAGCTTGAGCCTGACACCGTTTTCCGTGGGCTCCATGCGTTCCAAACGAAGCAGCATCCCCTCGGTATCGGTTTCCGCCCAAGCGGCAAGGGTCTCCGAAACAGCGTCAAGACCCGGAAAATCTCTGTATGTGCCTGTCCTCAGGCGGTCATTTTGTCCCTGCGCAAAAAGATAGAGCTTTTCGACAAAGGCCTTGGCTGAGCGATCCTCGCAGTCGTGATCCAAAGGATACATCCGACCGCAGGTATAGACATGGTGAGGGTGAGGGATACCGTCGTGAAGCGCGGCTGTGCCCATGAGGATCAGATGGTCCATTTTGCAGAGCTTTTCAAGGGTCTCGGGCGTGCGTATTTCCACGGAATTATCGGTATCCGCATCATCTGCCGCACGGGCACGCGCGGCGGCATTGCCGTATCGTCCGAGCATCAAGGTATGCTCCGTCAGAGACATCACCGAAAGCGCAAGTGCCGCGAGGAATATATCCAAAAAGCTATAGCGGTTGCCGACAAGCAGAATGCCGAGCGCAGTCACGGGGATGACGGCAACGGCCGTAATAAGATTGACAAGAGAGAGCTTCTTTTTAATATTTGCAAGATACGGAGGCAGACTTGGGGAATCCACTCGGGATGCCGACTGCTTCATAGCCCCCCAATGGGTATCCGTGCCGACGGCGACAACCACGGCGCGAGCGCTTCCGCCTCTGACGATCCCTCCCTCGTACAGCATATTTTCCGGGGAGTGCCTGTGCGAAAGCTTGGCAGGCTGTGCATTTGCATCTTTTTCCAAGACAAGCATCTCCCGCTTTTTTTCGTCTCCCTCAAGAGAAGGTTCTGCCACAACCAAGCCGCGAGAGGTAATGAGGCGGAGATCACAGGGGATCACGTCTCCCCGTCGGAGCAAAATAACGTCACCGACGGCCAATTGATCTCCGCGTATGCGCATTAGGCGTTGGTTTCTGAGGACGCGGGTCAAGGGAACGTCATACATTCGCATCCTATGCTCCAGACGCATCGCCTGCCAATCCAAAAAGATCCGCACGGTCATATGCAAAAGCATCAGAAGAGCCGAGAAAATCCCCATCGCACGGCGGTCGAAAAACACGGCAACGATGCAAAGCACCAGATACAGCCACATCACGGGCTCAGATACAGCGGCCTTGATACAATGCCCCACGCGAGGTTGAGAAGCGGTGGCATCACGCGGAGTCGTGCTTCCCCGCGCGGTAGCCTCTTTGGGATGAAGCCCGACTTTAAAATCGGTTTTCAGCTGTGCTTCCAATTCCTGCAGTGGGACACCCGACACGTCATGAAGTGAGACGTGGGGGATCTCGCTATCGGAAGCATGGGATATTCGGTCTTTTTCGAGAGACATGAGTACCTCCCTTAGAAGTTAATTTTCCTCGAAGTTGCACGGGTGAGACAGAGGCATCACATACAGGCAACCGTCAGATGTCCGTCACTGAGCAAGAGCTTGGCATGGGTGATGGCACGCTGGTAATCCGCGATGATGGCCTCAGCGAGCTGATCCTCGACGTGACGGCGGATATAGCGTCTCATATTTCTGGCACCGAAGCGCGCGGAATAGGATTCCGACGCAATGAAATCGGCGGCTTCGTCGGTATAGGTGAAGGTAACGCCCTGCTCAGAAAGCGCTTCCTTGAGTTCGTCCAAAAGGATCCGCGCGATGGAAACAAAGTCCTCGCGGCTGAGGGAGCGGAAGGTAACGATCTCATCCACGCGGTTGATGAATTCGGGGCGAAGGAAGCCCGAAAGCGCCTTCATGGTAGCATCCTCGTTCATGGTATCGGAATCCGAGAAGCCAATGGAGGCGGTGGAATGATCCGAGCCTGCGTTGGTGGTCATGACGATGATGGTGTTTTCAAAGTTGACGGTCTTGCCGTGCGCATCAGTCAGACGGCCGTCGTCAAGGATCTGGAGCATGACGTTGAGCACGTCGGGATGCGCTTTTTCGATCTCATCAAAGAGGACGACGGAGTAAGGCTTGCGGCGCACCTTTTCGGTAAGCTGACCTGCATCGTCATATCCTACGTAACCGGGAGGAGAACCGATGAGACGGGAGACGGATGCTTTTTCCATAAATTCCGACATATCAAGGCGGATGAGGGTCTCGGGAGAATGGAACAGGTCGGCGGCCAAGCGCTTGACAAGCTCGGTCTTACCCACGCCCGTAGGACCTGCAAAAATGAAGGACACAGGCTTTCTCTTGGCACTGACTCCTGCGCGGTTGCGCTTGACAGCGCGCGCCACGGCGTCTACAGCGGCATCCTGGCCGATGATATGCTGCTTCAATCGGTCAGAGAGGCGATCCACCTGCTCAAACTCGTTTTCGGTGATGGTGGTAGCGGGGATCCCCGTCCATACCTCGATGACCTCGGCCAAATGGGCGGGTGTCAGGGTAACGGCCCTGCAATCCGGCTCAAGCTCATTGAGTCTTGCGCTGTATTTCAGCTCGTCGGCCTTGATGCTTGCCAAGGCTTCATAGCGCTTTTGCTCGGATCTTTCATCCCCGGGAGCGGTTTCGGTATTTTCATTTTCCAGCGCCTCACGGCGGGTCTTGAGCTCCAGGAGCTTATCCCTCAGCTCATGCGACTCATTGAGGGATGCGCTGGACAAAGACAGATGCGCGGCGGCTTCGTCGAGCAGGTCGATAGCCTTATCGGGAAGGTATCTGTCGGTGATATAGCGCTCCGACATGACAACGGCCTTATACAGCACGCCGGCGGGGATATTGATATTGTGGAAGCTCTCATAGTAGTGCTTGATACCGCCAAGCATTTCTACCGCCTCGGAAACCGAGGGCTCTTCCACGGTCACGGGCTGGAAGCGGCGCTCCAGCGCGGTATCCTTTTCGATATATTTGCGGTATTCGGTGAGGGTGGTCGCACCGATGATCTGCACTTCTCCGCGAGAGAGCGCGGGCTTGAGCATATTGGCGGCATTGACAGCGCCCTCGGCCTCGCCCGAACCAACGATGTTGTGTACCTCGTCAATGAAAAGAATGATGTTCCCCTCAGACTTGACTTCACCGAGAAGCCCCAGAATTCTTTGCTCAAACTGTCCTCTGAACTGAGTCCCTGCCACAAGAGCGGTCATGTCCACAAGGTAGATTTCCTTGTTTTTGAGCTTATAGGGGACGTTGCCGTTTGCCACGCGGATGGCAAGCGCCTCGGCGATGGCGGTCTTACCGACACCCGGCTCACCGATGAGACAGGGGTTGGATTTTTGTCTGCGACAAAGGATCTGGATGGTTCTTGCAAGCTCTCTTTCTCTGCCCACGATCTTGTCGAGCTTTCCTTCCCGTGCGGCGGCGGTCAGGTTGCGGCAATAGGTGGTGAGGTATTTCAGCTTGGGCTCAGCGGGTCTTTGCTGACGGTTATCTCCGGGACGGCGGTTATTCTTACCGCCCTCGCGACGGGGCGCGGGGGGATTGGGGCCTTGGGGACGGTCTGCGGGGAGATCCCCCATCGCTTCGCCAAAGAGACGGGGAAGATCAATGGCAGGTGCGCCACCATCCTCGTTGTCATCGTGATCCGAGGGGGTGATCATACCCGTCATGCTGTCCTCCATGGATTCCAGCTGTTCGGGGGTCATACCCATCTGACTGGCGATACCGTCGAGCATATTTGCAACAGGGAGCCCACTTTCCTTGGCGCATTTGAGGCAAATGCCCTCGCTGACGCGCTCTCCGTTTTCCATTTTTGTTATAAAAACCACAGCGAGACGCTTGTGGCATCTTGAACACATAACCATAACTGTGAGAATTCTCCTTTCGGGGCAAGTATGTTTTGAACATATTTGCCTATAGTATATGATACCACAATTCACGTGCTATGTCAAGGGCGGAGCATCAAAAATCACGCGATCTTCACAGGAGGAATCGAGTTTTGGAGCAGGCTATCAGTCCTTGGAAATGCATGGCATGAGAATCACGCATACACCCTTACAAATCGACGGTTGACAAAGCCGCAGCGCCGTGATATAATGTGAAGCAGTACAAAAAATCAGGAGGACACCACCGTGCAGACCGCGCAAAATCCGATCCTGCGGGGATTTAACCCCGACCCCTCCATTTGCCGTGTGGGGGAGGACTACTACATCGCCACCTCCACATTTCACTGGTTTCCCGGTGTGGAGCTTTATCATTCCCGTGATCTTGTGCATTGGGAACAGCTCCCTGCTCCCCTCTCCCGTGTCTCCCAGCTGGATCTTCGCGGAGATCCCAATTCCGGCGGTATCTGGGCACCTTGTCTGTCCCATTGTGATGGGGTCTTTTACCTTATCTACACCAACGTGCGCAACATTCACGGCATCTGTAAGGATACCCACAATTATCTGGTGACTGCCACAGACATCCGCGGCCCATGGTCGGAGCCTGTCTATCTCAATTCCAGCGGCTTTGACCCTTCCCTCTTCCACGATGACGACGGCCGCAAGTGGCTGGTCAACATGAAATGGGATCCCCGTTTCGGCAAGCACCCTTTCGACGGCATTCTATTGCAGGAATACTCTCCTGCCGAGAAAAAGCTCATCGGTGAGCCTGTAAACATTTTCAAGGGCACTGACGTGCGGGTGACCGAGGCACCACATCTCTACAAAATGAACGGCTACTACTACCTCATGGTGGCCGAGGGCGGCACGTCCTATGCCCACGGCATACAGATGGCACGCTCCAAGTCCATCACAGGTCCCTACGAGGCAGACCCTCAGCCCTTGCTGACCACCCGTCATGATACCGACTACCCCCTGCAACGCGCGGGGCACGGTTGCTTGGTAGACACCCCTGACGGAGATCTGTACACCGTCTTCCTCTGTAGCCGTCCGCTGGATAAGCGGAGCATATTGGGGCGTGAGACGGGTATTGCGCAGCTTTCTTGGAGCGAGGACGGCTGGCTCAGACTGAAGGATGGCGGTATTTTGCCCCCGCTGACCTTTGAGGTTAACCTCCCCGAAGCCCCCGTTGCTCCTCTACCCGAGGTTGACAGCTTCGACATGGACACCCTGCCTCCGCGCTACAAGACGTTACGTCTTCCCTTCACCGAGCGGATGGGATCTCTGAGAGCCCGCAAGGGGTGTCTGCGGCTATACGGTCGTGAATCCATCCTCTCATGGAACGAGACAACCTTGGTGGCGCGGCGGCTGTGCGCCCATCACACCGAGACAACGGTCAAAATGGATTTTGCTCCTGCCGATTATCAGCACATGGCGGGGCTGACCGTCATGTACGACTCCTACAACTTCTTCTATCTCCACGTGCTGGGCACCGACGAGGGCGGGCGGGAGCTGCGCATCATCTACCGCGACAACATGGACTTCTTTGATCCGCTGGACGGTGGGGCTGTTTCTCTTCCCGACAGCGGAAGCATCTGGCTTTCCGCCGAGGTGGATCATACCACCCTCAGGTTCTCCTATTCCGTAGACGGCGAGCACTTCACCGCCATCGGAGGCGCTCTAAACTGCTCCAATCTCTGTGACGAGCACTACGCCGCCATGAAGCACGAGGGGCATACAGGAACCTTCGTGGGCATGGCCTGTCAGGATCTTTCGGGGTGCGTTGAGGGGGAGGTCTGCTTTGCGGATTTTCACCTGATGGCATATCGGGAATCAGACACATAATGCCCTCGGCATTGCTTTTTCCATCGGGACGGGAATTGCTCAGCCCACATAAAGCAAAAAAACAAGATCTCATCGCAATGATGGATCTTGTTTTTTTCATGCTTGGAGAATCATTCGATTTCGGACACGTTTGATTCTATAACCGCGCTTTCATTTTCAAAAGGAACAACGGCAAAGGAGGTAAACAGCTCTTTCGTCGGAGCCTCAGACACCCACAATTGTAGGATATAATTTTGCCTATTGTCCGTTCCGTAGAACGGTTGATCTCAGCCTTGGAAAAATTGCCACTGATAAATTTTTGTTGCATATCCGCAAGCGAAGGAAATAAAATATCTTCAAGGACGCAGGAAAGAGAGTCTTTGTCCGTGCCATCCGGCAAGATGTGGTTATAAATATTATATCATGCCCGCACAAAAATGTCAAGTTTTTTCGCAAAAGGAAATTTCCTGCAAAGAAAGCGGGTTGATAAGAATATGGAATGTGTTCTCCAAATGATCTGCCGGTCAGCCAAAGATCGCCCCATCCACTTCCGCGAGGGACGGAAAAATGAACGCCGGCTTCTCCCCCTCGGGCAGCTCCATGGCCTCCTCATAGGTGCCCTCCCCCGTCAGGACGAGGATGGAGGTGACGCCGTTCTTCGCACCCAGGGCGATGTCGGTGTAGAGGCGGTCACCGAAGATGCAGGTTTTTTCGCGGGAAATACCCGTGACCTGCTCGATCATCTCCACCACCTCGGGGTAGGGCTTGCCGAGGTAGCGGGGCGTGATATTCGTGGAGGCGGTGATGAGTGCGGCGATGGCGCCACTGTCGGGCATAAAGCCTGTGTCGGTGGGGCAATTGAAGTCGGGGTGGGTACAAAGGTAGGTGGCACCGTTTCGGATGAGTCGGCAGCCGTCGTCCAGCTTTTCATAGGTCAGCTCGGTGTCAAAGCTGGACACCACCACGTCCACGGTGTCCTCCTTCCCCGTGGCGAGGTGGATGCCCCCCGCGCGGAACTGGGACTCCAACTGCCCTGTGCCGATGAGATAAACCGTCTGATCCTTGTGGTATGTATTCAAGTACGCCACCGTCACGTCGGCGGAGGACATGATCTCGGAGGCCGTAGGAGAAAAGCCCAGGCGGGTGAGCTTTTCAAGATACACGTCTGTGGAGCGGGAAGCGTTGTTGGTAAAGAACAGCACCCGCTTGCCCGCGGCGCGGAGGTTCTCGATGAAGCGGATGGCGAAGTCGAAGACGATCTTGCCCAAGTAGATGGTGCCGTCCATGTCGAAGACGTAGAGCTCCTTATCCTTGAGGATTTGGATGGGAGGATTTGGGTGGTTCATATGTGGTCCTTTCTTGCAGATACTACGTCACTTAGCGCTTGGCTTCTCCGGCGATCGCCTCACGGATGCGCTCAAGACGGGTTTGTGTCAGGCGGTTCACTTTACGCTCATGCGCCCGTCCGCTTTCCATGAGGAAGGTCAGCTTGACGCGGTGATATACCTTTTTGTCTTCGGGCAAAGGATGACAGGCCAGATCTCTCAGCTCAATCCGCACGACCTTATCGGCATGGAAGATCATTTGCTGCCCTTGCTCATCCTTGCCCGCATTGACAGCGCCGTCCGCAATGGTGATACAGGCGGTCAGAATAAACGCAAGATCAATGAGCAGCGTACAGAAAATCAGCAGCAAAACAACAGAAATGACACTGCCTATCATGCCTACGTCCCAGCCCATCAGGTTGGTAAAAATCATGACGCCTATGAGAATGACGGAAAGCCCCAGCGTCAGGTAAAAGGACATCCAATCGATAAGAGAAATACGGGTCACATTCTTTTGCTTATTTTTCCTCATATAAATCTCCATTTCGCCGCCATAGGCGGCGCAAATTGATTTTGGAATTCGACCGTGTCGCTTATGCGACAAAATGGGTGGGGCCCCATTTTAGGGAGAATTGTGCGTGAAACAGTGAACTTCGGCTTGGGATGATTGAAGGTCACCTCTAAAAACTCTCTTAACGGAGAATCCGTGGTAGCTTTTCCGTCATATGTCACATATTTTTCTTCGCGTAGCTCTACTACGCGCGCGAAAAATTGTATCATCTGACGAAAAACTTCCTCACGGCTCTCTCGCCAACAGAGTTTTTAGAGGTTCCCTGAACTTTCACGCGAATCTCCATTCCGCCGCCATAGGCGGCGCAAATTGATTTTGGAATTCGACCGTGTCGCTTATGCGACAAAATGGGTGGGGCCCCATTTTAGGGAGAATTGTGCGTGAAACAGTGAACTTCGGCTTGGGATGATTGAACTTTCACGCGATTTACTCCAATTCATCCAGGAAATAGCCGCGGGTCATGGCGCGGTTGCCGACAGCATCGGTCAGCACCACGCGGAAATAGGCGCGGTCAATGGGATAGCCGATGCGCCCTATCTCGGCCATGAAGGGATTCAGGTCAAACTCGGCGTGGGTCATGTCGGTACCTCTCCTCACGTCACAGCAACGGACAGCGGTGTGGATCTCGGCGGAGACCACGTGGGAATCGGCAGGAAAATCCATTTTCAGAACACCGTCCTCAAGATATAAGGATTCAAATTCGGGGCCCCAGGAGGCGTAGAAATCCCCCTTTTCATAGGCAGTCATGATGGCATCATAGGAGAGCTCGGGAGCCTTGAAGCGCACCCAACCGCCGCACATATCGTGGGCGCCGTGGTTGTCGTCGGTGGCCACGGGATAGACCCGCTTGCCCGCCTTGAGGAAATGGTCAAGGACGTGGTCACCCTCGTCCAACACCCAACCTGCCACCACGGAGCCCGTATTGTAGACCTCCACGGCGGTGACACCCTCCAAGCCTATGTAGTCAGGATAAGATTGGAGCGACCAGTCGGGGTGGTTGTAGCTGACCAGATAGCCCTTGGCTTTGGCCTCGGCGATCATTTCGTTCTGCCCTTCCACCGAGTAGCGGCGGACGTAATCGCCCTTGTAGTAGTCCTGCTCGGCGGCGTACTTGGGGGCGTTGGCAAAGCAGTAATTGGGGTTGGGGCAGACGTAGTTTGTCTCGTGGGGGTTCTTGGCGTAGAAATTCAGATGGTAGCAAGGGGTCGTCGTAAAAGATCCTGCCAGGGAGGGACCGTTGGTCTCCACCTCGTGGGAGGTGATGGCGAGGAATTCCTCGTCGTTGAGATCAGAGTGGTCGATCATAACGTCGTGATCGGTATAGGCAACGACGCTGTAGCCGTGCGCCTTGTAATGCTCCTTGATCTGCTCGGGGGTATAGGAGCCGTCGGAGATCACGGTATGGGTGTGAAGATTGGCCTTGTAAAAGCGGCCATTTTCGGGAAGAAGGTAATGTGTCATGGTGATGTTCCTTTCTTTTGGTAGAATGTCAAATTTGGTTTGGCGAAAAAATATAAGCGGATATCGCCGTATTGTATCTAGTATCTTGTATCTTGTATCTTGTATCTCGTATCTTCGTATATTACAGTAAGGGCAAAATTTACTTTCCGCTCCTGATCCTTGCGATCTCGTCGCGGATATACGCCGCTTTCTCGAACTCCAATTCCTTGGCGGCCTGCTTCATCTCGCGGGTGAGCTTTTCGATCATGGCCTCGCGATCCTTGGCAGAAAGCTTCTTCTTCGGGGACTTGTCCTCCACCATGTCAATGCCTGTTCCCTTCCGCTTATGACGGGTGTCCTCCTCCTTGGCGCCGATCTCAATTACGTCTCGGATATCCTTGATGACCGTATGGGGCGTGATGCCATGCTCCTTGTTATAAGCATCCTGGATGGCACGGCGGCGGGCAGTCTCGTCGATGGCGATCTTCATGGATTTGGTGATCTGATCGGCGTACATGATGACCGTACCGTTCTCGTTTCGCGCGGCACGGCCGATGGTCTGGATGAGGGAACGCTCGGCTCGCAGGAAGCCTTCCTTGTCGGCATCCAATATGGCCACCAGGGAGACCTCGGGAAGATCCAGACCCTCGCGGAGCAGGTTGATGCCCACCAGCACGTCGAACACGCCAAGACGCAGGTCGCGGATGATCTGCATTCGCTCCAGGGTATCCACGTCGTGATGGAGGTAGCGCACCTTGATGCCGTTTTCGTCGAAATAATCCGTCAGATCCTCGGCCATCTTCTTGGTCAGAGTGGTGACCAGCACCCGCTCGCCCTTGTCGGTGCGGATACGGATCTCTCCCATGAGGTCGTCCACCTGCCCCTCGATGGGACGGACGTGGATGATGGGATCAAGGAGTCCTGTGGGGCGGATGATCTGCTCCACGGTATTGGTGGCGTACTCGGTTTCGTAGTCGCCCGGGGTGGCAGAAACGAACACCGTCTGCCCCATGCGCTCCTCAAATTCCTCAAAAAACAAGGGACGGTTATCGTAAGCCGAGGGGAGACGGAAGCCGTAATCGATGAGGTTCTTCTTTCGCGCGGTATCACCGCCGCTCATGCCCTTCACCTGGGGAACGGTCACGTGGGACTCGTCGATGAAAAGGATATAATCATCGGGGAAATAGTTGAGGAGCGTATACGGCGTTGCGCCGGGCTCTCTGCCCGTCAGGATGCGTGAATAGTTCTCCACGCCCGAACAAAAACCCACCTCACGGAGCATTTCCAGGTCGTACAGCACTCGCTCGCGGATACGTTGGGCCTCGATCAGCTTGTTTTGCGACTTGAACCACGCCTCCCGATCCTCCATCTCGTGAACGATCTCGGCAAGAGCCGCTTCCCTTTTTTCGTCGGACACGGCGTAGTGGGTGGCGGGATAGACGGCGGCGTAGGAGAGCAGACGGATCAGCTCACCCGTGACGATATTGATCTCGGACAAGCGGTCGATCTCGTCATCAAAAAACTCCACGCGAATGGCTGTTTCAGCCTGGTTTGCAGGAATGACCTCGACGGTGTCCCCGCGCACGCGAAAACTGTCGCGAACGAGCTGCATATCATTACGGGTATAGCTGTTGAACACCAGTTTGCGGATGAATTCTTCTCGGCTCATGGTCATACCGGGGCGCAGGGGGATGACCAGGTCCTTATACTCCGAGGGGTCACCCAGGGAGTAGATGCAGGACACCGAGGCTACGATGATCACGTCCCTGCGTTCAAACAGCGCCGAGGTGGCGGAGTGGCGGAGGCGGTCGATCTCGTCGTTGATGAGGGCGTCCTTTTCGATATACATATCCTTGCCGGGGATGTAGGCTTCGGGTTGGTAATAGTCGTAGTAGGAGACGAAATACTCCACCGCCGCGTCGGGGAAAAACGCGCGAAATTCGGTGCAGAGCTGGGCGGCGAGGGTCTTGTTGGGCTCCAAAATCAGGACGGGACGGTTGCACCTGGCGATGACGTTGGCCATGGTAAAGGTCTTACCCGAGCCGGTGACACCTAAAAGGGTCTGCATTTTCTCGCCGCGGTTGATGCCGTCCACAAGCGCGTCGATGGCGGCGGGCTGATCACCCGTGGGGGTGTAGTCACTTTTGAGTTGAAATACAGATGCCACGGTGTTTGTCCTCCTTTTTGGAATTTTTGAGAGATGATTGCATATGGTTGTTTGTCATAGTGCGCAGTCAATATCGGGGGACAGTTTCCAAGGCATGGGGGTATCGCCCGACAAGAGGGTGGTCTTATAAATTGTTGTTTAGCGGAGAATTAACGAAAACCCGTAGGGGCGACCCTATGTGGTCGCCCGTCGTCCCGACATCGACAAAACCCTTGTGGGTCAACAATCTTTTTTGCGGGAGGCCACACAGGGCCTCCCCTACGGCCACGTTGGTTAAAAGCCCATAAACAACAATTTACATGACCCGCATGATCTCACTTATCAAATAAAACTATACAGAACAATTATACCACAAAACATCGGCATTGACAAGTGGATTTTAAAAACTCTCCGCATTTTGTCCGCAAATAAAAAATCGGCCTGCCAAAGCAAGCCGATGGGCGCGCGGTTAATGGGAAAGCTCCTTGATTTTTCTGTTGAGTGCTTCGCAAAGATTCGACATATCCATATCGTTGGGAACGGGCAAACGAAGCAATTCTCCCTCCTTGCCTGTGATGACCATTTCCGTCATGTGCGCCGTAGCCATCTTTTTGGATGCAGTCAGCGTGACCTGCACGGAGCTTTCGGCGAGAGACGCGAACTGCATTTCGGCATAGGGAATGAGATATTCCGCATCTGCCACGGCTCCCTCTTCCTCACGGGAAACCGTCATGGAAAGCGTACGGGAGACAACCCAAAGGCCGTCAGCCACAAAAAAGAAATGAGATTTAACAAAGCGGTCGGAAACCAGCTTGCCGTTCTTGTTACGCTTGTAGCAGGTCGCAGGCTCACCCATGTGATAAGCCTCGGTTTCAATGTCGGACGGTTGGCGGAGCACGATGCGGCTGTAATCGCCTCGGGAGGTAATGGAAGCATCGTAGTCCGTCAGGCGGTGTGCTCGCTCCTCGTCCATATCCGCATCACTGACGTGGCGGCTGCTGAACACAAGGAACAAAACAAGACCGACAGGGGTGATGATACAGGGAATGTAATAGGACGCCATGCTGTAGCCGATATAAAACCACACCACACCCGCAATCATCAGGCCTGCGCCGAGGATACGCCAGAAATCCGTTTGACGGTAATACAAAGTGCCGTCTTTTTTCATGGAATTTTTGCTCATATCTGATTTTCCTTTCGTTGCATTTTTGGGGAACGCTGTCATTATAGCATATTCTGCCCACCGTGTCAAGCAACCATTGGTTGTCGCAAATTCAACCCGAGGTAGAAAATGAAAAAAATGCAAAAGGCATTGACAAATTTGATTTCTCGTGATATAATAACAATCGTAATATAACATCTGTTACAGGAGGTTTCCCATGTCACCCAAGATAAAAGTAAACAAGCAAGCTATCATTGAAGCCGCCACGCATCTTGTACGGACACAAGGCCACGAGCACTTGAACGCCCGTTCGCTTGCCACGCATCTGCACTGCTCTACCCAGCCCATTTTCTCCAACTTTGAAAATATGGAGGAGGTCAAAATGGCTGTCGTGGAAGCCGCACAGGCATTATATGAATCCTATATTGAGGAAGACACAAAAAGCGGACTCTATCCCCCCTACAAGGCCAGCGGCATGGCATATATCCGTTTCGCCCTGGAGGAAAAAGCACTTTTCAAGCTGCTTTTCATGCGTGACCGCACCGCAGAAGAAATACCCGAGGAAACCGAGCTTGGCAAGACGGTAACGGCAATGGTAGAGCAGAATACAGGGCTTGATACCCCTATGGCACAGCTCTTTCACATGGAAATGTGGGCATTCGTACACGGAATTGCCACCATGGTAGCCACAGATTATCTGACGCTGGACATGAAGCTTGTCAGCCGTATGATCACCGATGTTTATCAAGGTCTGCTGCGGCGCTTTGAGCAAACCAAAGAAACGGAGTGACCCCTATGGATGCCATCAGAATCGAAAATTTATCCAAAGCCTACGGAAAAGTGTGGGCTGTGGAGAGTCTTTCTCTTACGGTCAGGCAAGGAGAGCTTTTCTCTCTTTTAGGTCTGAACGGTGCGGGTAAGACCACCACCATCAAAATGCTTTCCTGCTTGACTTCCCCGACCTCGGGAGACGCGTTTTTGCTTGGAAAAAGCATTGTGCGGGAGGCACAAGCCGTCAAATCCGTCATTGCCGTCTCTCCCCAGGAAACAGCCGTAGCCCCGGGGCTTTCGGTCATGGAAAACCTGGAGCTGATGTGCGGTGTGCACGGATTTCCAAAGGAAAAGAAAAGCGCAAAGATCCAAGAGCTGACAGAGCTGTTGGATCTGTCGGAGATTTTGAAAAAGAAAGCCGGAAAGCTGTCGGGAGGCTGGCAGAGGCGGCTCAGCATCGCCATGGCGCTTGTCAGCGAGCCCAAGATCCTTTTTTTGGACGAGCCTACGTTGGGGTTGGACGTGGTGGCGCGCAGTGAGCTGTGGGATCTCATCCGAAGCCTCAAGGGACACGTGACCGTGATCCTGACCACGCATTATATGGAGGAGGCCGAAAGCCTTTCCGACCGCGTGGGCATCATGAAAAACGGCAAGCTACTCGCGCTGGGGAGCGTCGAGGAAATCAAGCGACAGGCCGAATGTGAAAAATTTGAAGAAGCCTTCATTCGCATCGTCAAGGGGGTGAGTGTATGAAAATTTTGACGCTGTCCCGCAGAAACGCCAGAGAAATATTGCGCGATCCCCTAAATCTTGCCTTTGGCCTTGGTTTTCCTGTCATTCTTCTCCTGCTTTTGAGTGCGATCCAAGCCAATATTCCCGTTGCGCTGTTTGAAATTCAGCATTTGACACCGGGCATTACGGTGTTCGGACTTTCCTTCATCACCCTGTTCTCGGCTACCCTCATTTCCAAAGACAGAAGCTCTTCCCTTCTCTCAAGACTTTACACAGCTCCCTTGACGGCATCGGACTTTATTCTCAGCTACATTCTCCCCGTTTTGCCCATTGCGGTCGGGCAGACAGTGGTTTGCTACGCGCTTGCTCTGATTCTGAAGCTTCCCCTGTCGGTCAATATCCTATGGGCGATTTTGTGCATCCTTCCCGTTTCCCTGCTGTTTATCGCATTGGGTCTGCTATGCGGCAGTCTCTTGACGGACAAGCAGGTCGGCGGTGTTTGCGGTGCGCTCCTCACCAACCTGACGGCATGGCTGTCGGGTGTCTGGTTTGATCTGGAGCTGGTGGGCGGTGTATTCCAAAGCATCGCTTACGCGCTCCCCTTTATACACGCGGTAGAGCTGGAGCGAGCCGCTCTCTCGGGGAATTTCGATGGACTCCTGCCGCATCTTTTATGGGTGCTCGGATATGCCGCGGTCATCATGGTAGCCGCCGTATTCGTATTTTTGCGACAGATGAAGCGGCAGTAAAACAAAATGCGCAAGGTTTTTTACAAACCATCTTGCATTTGCCGTGGGAGTGTGCTATAATAACAGGGTTGCTTTGATCTGCAACCAATTTCCCCACAAAGGACGGATCTCACTGTGTCACTCTTCATGCGCGGACTCAAGGGCGGTATTCCCATCGGACTGGGGTATCTCTCTGTGTCCTTTACCTTTGGTATCATGGCCGTATCCTACGGCTTTGCCTGGTGGCAGGCTGTCGTGATCTCCATGATGACTCTCACGTCAGCCGGGCAGCTCGCGGGTATCGGCGTGATGGTGCATCCCGGGCAATATATGGAAATGCTCATTTCCCAGATCACCATTAACCTTCGGTATTCCTTCATGTCCGTATCTCTTTCCCAAAAAACCTCTCCCTCCTTCCGCGGTATCAAGCGTTGGTTGCTCGGCTTTTTCATGACCGATGAGATCTTCGCCGTGGCATCCGCAGAGGATGAGGTGGACACCAAATTTTTCCTTGGACTTTCTGTCATGCCCTATATCGGATGGACCTTGGGGACTCTGTTCGGCAGTCTTCTCGGCAGTGTTCTGCCCGACATGGTGCTGAATGCCCTGTGTCTTGCCATTTACGGTATGTTCCTCGCCATCATTGCTCCCGTTGCCAAGACCTCCAAGCCTGTGCTTTTAGTGGTGGCCGTCGCGGCTGTTTTGCATTGTGTGTTCGCCTTCGTTCCCGTGCTCAATCAAATTTCCTCGGGTCTTACCGTCAGCATTTGTGCAGTTCTTGCCGCTGTGCTGGGCGCGATCCTTTTCCCTGTCAAGGATGAGGAGGTGACCTCATGAAGGATTTCTGGATCTATCTTGCCATTCTGGCAGGCTCGACGTATCTCATCCGTGCCATCCCCTTCGCGGCCTTTCAAAAGAAGATCAAAAGCCGTTTTGCGCGCTCCTTCCTCTACTACATTCCCTATACCGTGCTGGCCGCCATGACCATTCCCGCAGCACTGCAAGCAACGGGTCACATCTTCTCTGCGGCGGCCGGACTCCTTGTCGGCGGTCTGTTTGCCTTCAAGGGCAAGGGACTGACCTTTGTTGCGGTAGCCTCCTGCATCGCGGCGCTTGCGGTAGAGCTCCTTTTGAAGTTCGTGTTTCCCAACGTTTCGTTCTGATCTCCCGGACAACCCGACTTGACAGCCCGTATGCGCGCACGTAAGCAAAATCCCTGTAATTCCTAAGATTTACATTGCTTTTTTGCTTTTTCCTCTTGCATTTTGCAAAGTTTTGTGGTATAATATCCGCGTTATACATCTGTGCAGCGTTTTTGCTCTGCGCAAGAAAGGAGTTTACCGTTACATGAAGAAGATCATTTGCAAGGTTGAATACGATACCGAAGCTGCAGATCTGGTTGCTAAGTTCACCAGCGGTGAGCTGGGCGATCCCGCCGGTTACGAGGAGAGCCTCTACGTAACCGCCGCAGGCAAGTATTTCCTCTACGTCAACGGCGGTGCCGAGTCTCCCTACACCGAGGAGAACATCAAGAGAATGTCCGCTGTCAAGGCTGAGGAATGGCGCGCAGAAAAGGGTATCTGATATTAAAAAAACGACGAACGTTTTCCGTTCGTCGTTTTTTGTTTCTCTGTTCACTGCTTTTCATGGAAATCCGGGGTGAAGTGGGACGTAGCCGAGTCCTTGCCCTGGGTATATCCGTCCAATCCCAAGCGAAGCGCTTCCTCCACCACGGAGGTATATTCAAAATCCGTCACGCGACGGTGGAGATTTTTATACGGTGTATGCAGAGCAAACTCTGGGGTATATTGGCGCATGAGAGATAGCTTAAACCCGTCTGTCGGGAGAAGTCTCGCCAGATGACGGACGACCTCAATGGAATCCTTGCGGCATCCCGGGAGCACCAAATGGCGAACGATCATGCCGCGGCGCATGATACCATCGCGGTCGAATACGGGCGAGCCGGTCTGGCGGTACATTTCCGTGAGAGCATCCGAGGCCACCTCTGCGTAATCCGGTGCGGCGGAATAGGCTGATGAAAGCTCTGATGCGATATATTTGAAATCCGGCAAATAGATGTCCACAAGTCCCTCCAGACGGCGAAGAACCGCGACAGACTCATAACCGCTGCTGTTCCACACGATGGGGATGTCGGTTTGGGCACGAACTGCTTTCAGTACGGGGATCAGGCTCTCCGTATAATGGGTGGCGGTCACAAGGTTCAGATTATGCACACCCTCTTTAGCCAAGGAAAGCATCCGCTCTGTCAAAGCCTCGGGAGTAATGGCCTCGCCCAGATGATCCCGGCTGATCTCGGCATTCTGACAGAATACGCATTTTAAATTACAGCCCGTAAAAAACACCGTACCCGATCCGCGCGTGCCGCTGATGGGCGGCTCTTCCCAAAGATGCGGCGCACATCGGGAAATCCAAATGTCTTTGGGCATTCCGCAGAACCCACACGCTTGCTTTCGGTCGGTTCCGCAATTTCTGGGGCATTGTCTGCATCCGTCGGCCATAGCATTCCTCCTTGTTCGGAATAGAGATATTATAACATATTTCATGATTTTTTTCAATCTTTTTTTCTATTTATCTTTACAAATTCCATTTGGTGTGCTATAATGTTCACTGTAATTTTATAGACAAGGAGGATCTCAGCATGGATTGGGGTCAAATCGGAACAACTATTTTGAATTTCTGTCTCAGCTTTGCATGGAAGATCATTCTTTCCCTGCTCGTTTTGCTGCTTGGTAATCTTCTTATCAAATTCATTTTGAAGAAGATCGCTACCGGCAAGGCATCTCAGAAAATGGATCCTACGGCACTTACCTTTATTTGCAGCTTCTTGAAAATCGGCTTGTACGCCGTGTTGGGCATCTCGATCGTCGGTATTCTCGGCGTGGAGACCGCTTCTGTCATCACGGTTCTCGCTACTGCCGGTGCTGCTCTCGCGCTCGCACTGCAGGGCTCCCTCTCTAACATGGCCGGTGGCTTGATGCTCCTCATTTTCCGTCCCTTCCGCGTAGGCGACTTCCTGGAAGCCTGCGGCAATTCGGGTACGGTTATCGAGGTTGGTATCTTCTACACCGTTGTCAGAACCGGTGACAACCGTCACGTTACCATCCCCAACGGCTCTCTTCTCAACTCTGTCATGATCAACTACTCCAAGGAACAGAATCGCCGCGTGGATATCGAGCTGAACGTTGCCTACGGCACCGACGTGGAGGCCGCCAAGGATCTTGTTATGTCTATCGTCAAGAAGCACGAAAAGGTTCTGACCGATCCCGCCCCCTTCATTCGTATGACCGAAATGGCCGATTCTTCCCTTAAGGTCACCCTGCGTGTCTGGGCAGAATCCGCCAATTATTGGGATGTTAAATTCGATCTGACCGAAAGCATCAACAAAGCCTTCGTAGAAAACAGCATTTCCATCCCCTTCCCCCAGATGGACGTTCACATCAAGAACGATTGATCTCCCGTTCCACATCAACCGTGAGAGGCATTGCTCATGCAGTGCCTCTTGCCTTGTGTTTTCATGATTTTTAACAGTATCTTCTGAAGGTAAAAATATGAATTCTCAAAACTCTTCTTTGCGCACATCTCCCATCCGTGTCGCCGAGATCATATGCGTTGGCACAGAGCTTTTGCTGGGCGATATCGTCAACACCAACGCGGCATTCATTTCCCGAACGCTTGCCTCTTTGGGCATTTCGGTCTACCACCAAAGTGTGATCGGAGATCATCCCGGCCGTTTGCAGGCCGCTTTGGAGGACGCTTTTTCAGGGAATGGCCGTCCCCGTGCCGATCTCGTCATTCTGAGCGGCGGTCTGGGTCCTACCTACGACGATCTCACCAAGGAGACTGTCGCCGCATTTTTTGGCAAAGCGCTCTATTGCCACGAGCCTTCCCTGGAGGCTATCCGTGAATATTTCTCACGCACAGGTCGCGTCATGAGCGACAACAACAAAAAGCAGGCCATGATGCCCGAAGGTGCTTTCGTTTTGGAAAATCCTTACGGTACCGCCCCCGGTGTAGCGGTGGGTGATGAGACTCGCACGGCGATCCTTTTGCCGGGTCCCCCTGCCGAGTTGCAGCCCATGCTGACCGAGCGTGCCCTGCCTCTGCTGCTTCCCTACTGCGAAAGCGTACTCGTCAGCAAAAACATACATCTCATCGGTATTGGAGAATCCGACGCGGAATCCAAGCTCAGAGATCTGATGCTGGCCTCTACCAACCCCACGCTCGCGCCGTATTGCGGCAACGGAGAGGTTCGTTTGCGCGTCACCGCCAAGGCAGATCGCAAAGAAACCGCCGAAAAAATGTGCGATGAACTCATCGCCCGTGTATACGACAGTCCTGTCGGTGCCTATATTTATGGTGTCGATATTCCCTCCACCGAAGCAGCACTTCTGCAAAAGCTGTCATCTCTCGGGCTGACGTTGGGCACAGCGGAATCCTGCACGGGCGGACTGATGGGGCAACGCTTAACTGCCGTTCCCGGCGCATCTGCTGTTTTCAAGGGCGGCTGTATCACCTACCAAAACGAAGTCAAAATCAATCTGCTCGGTGTGGATCCTCAAACCATTGCGGCGGTCACCGAGGTAAGCGCAGAGGTGGCAGAACAAATGGCCGCGGGCGCAAGACGGGCATTGGGATGTGACGTTGCCATATCCGCAACGGGCTATGCCGGTCCGGGCGGTGGAACCGAGCAAAACCCTGTGGGTACTGTTTACGTCGGCATTGCCACACCCAGGGGCACTTCTTCCATCAGACTCTACTATCGCAACAAATCGCGCGATTATATTCGGGAAGCCGTTGCGACCCGTGCATTTATTGCCGCGATCCAAGCGGTTCAAGATATCCGTAAATCAAATCCCTAATTCAAAGGAGTTTTCAATTAGTATGGCAAAATTCAGAAAAATCGGTATTCTTTCTTCGGGTGGTGATGCCCCCGGCATGAACGCTGCGATCCGCGCCGTGGCACGCCGCGCCTTGAGTCAGGGCATTGAGGTCGTCGGTATCCTTGGCGGTTACGCAGGCCTTATCGGTGCGGCAGACGAAGCCAATCCCGAGCATATCAAGCGTCATATGCTGCGTCCTCTGGACTCCTCCAGCGTTTCCAACATCGTAACACGCGGCGGCACCATCCTTTATTCCAGCCGTTGTCCTGAGTTCAAAACCCAGGAAGGCATGGAGAAGGCTATCAAGGTTTGTCACGATCATCAGATCGATGCCATCGTTGCCTTGGGTGGTGACGGTACCTTCCGAGGTGCTACTGACCTGACCAATCACGGCATTCCTTCCATCGGCATTCCCTGCACCATCGACAACGATATTACCGCAACCGATCAGACCATCGGCTTCGACACGGCGCTCAACAATGCCTGCTCCATGATCGACAAGCTCCGCGATACGGCTGAATCCCACGCGCGCTGTCTCGTCACCGAGGTCATGGGTAACGGATGCGGTTATCTCTCCCTGTATCTGGGTATTGCCACGGGTTCCATTGCTTTGGCCATTCCCGAAATTCCCTTTGACAAGGAATACGCCATTCAAAAGATCGACCAGGCACGCAAAGCCGGCAAGCGCGGTATGATCGCCATCATCAGCGAAGGCATGCCCAAGGTGAACGGTATGGAATACGGCGAGGCTTTGGCCAAGGAGATCAGCGCACGGACCATCGTAGATTCCCGCTTCAACAAGCTGGGTCATATCATTCGCGGCGGTGATCCCACATTGCGCGACCGTCTCACCGCGACCCAAATGGGTGTGGAGGCCGTCAATCTCTTGTTGGAGGGTAAGAGCAATATGGTCATGGCCATTCTGGAGAATCGCGTGACTGCCGTGGACATCAACTTCGCCCTCGTCCTCGATAAAATGTATAAGAATAAGCTCAAGGACGGTGACCTTGAGGGCTTTACGGATTATCAGCTTGCTCAGATGCGCGCCCGTTGCGAATACCGCAACGCCAAGTTCAAGCGCCTCTACGATCTCAGCTACGACATTTGTATTTGATCCCGCTTGCGCTGGCATTTCAAAATAATTTACAATTTCAGCCTATTATTTTCGTGTTCTTTATGGTATAATGAGATAATCATTCTATTCAGGAGGAAATTATGAGCACTTTTAAGAAGATTCTCTGCGGCACGCTCGCTCTTATGATGGTTCTTTCGACCTGCGCTTGCGGTGTTGGCGACAAGGACAACAGCGAAGACGATGATTCCAAGAGCACCGTTGCTGCTGACGGCACAAATGAAGGCGAAACCAAGGAAACTTTGGATATTCCCGACACGCGTTATGACGGCGAAGAGCTGGTCTTCATGACCCGTGACGAGTCGGAATGGAGCTCCCTGTCCATTTATGCCGAAAAAGATCAGATCGGTGAAGATCCCCTCAGCGAGGCTGTTTACACCCGTAACGACATGGTTCTGCAGAACTACGGTGTAACCGTCAAGGAATACAAAGAAGCCACCACCGCCATGCCCGGCAAGGTGCAAACCGAGACTAACGCACCTACAGGAGACTTCCAGGTAGTTGTTTCCAACGTAAACAACTCCGCAGGTTTTTCCAACAACGCGTTGGTTTGGGATCTGAATTCCGAAGAAACTTCCAACATTGACTTTAGCAAGTCCTGGTGGGACGGCCAGATGATCGAGGGCTTTACCATCAACGACAAGGTATTCTTTGCCACGGGCGATATGCTGACCCTAGACAACGATGCTACCTTCGTCATGATGTTCAACAAGACCATTGCCAAGGAGTGCCAGATCCCTGATCTTTACTCCATGGTCACCAACTACGAGTGGACCTTTGACAAGCTGTTTGAGTACGAGCAGCTCGCCATTGATGACGCAGACGGTGACGGTAAGCTCGCTTACGACAACGGTGTCAGCGGCTTCGCACTCACCAACGACGTATTCTACAGTATGTTCTACGCAGGCGGCCTGTCTGTTGTCAAGAGAGGCGAGGACGGTACGCTGGCTTACGCGCTCGACGTTGAAAGAGGTCAGAATATATCTGACAGCGCAAAGCGTATCTTCTCCAAGGACTTCATCGTTAACATCAACGATGTAGCTACCAGCACCGGTGCAGGCGTTCCCGAGATCGGTAAGACCTGCTTCGGCGAGAATCACGCTTTCTTCTTCGGTGAAGTTCTGCAGTGCGTAGAAAGAATGCGCGGTTATGACGTTGACTTCGGCGTCATTCCCTACCCCATGTACAATCAGGAACAGAGACAGTACTATCACATGATGCACACCACGGGTAGCGTAGTTTCTATCCCCCGCAGTGTCAGCAAGAACATTGAGATGGTATCCTCCATGCTTGAGGCAATCTCCTACTACTCTGTAGATACCGTTACCAAGCAGTACTACGAGATCAACCTGACCACCAAGAATGTCAAGGACGAGCAGTCCGGTCCTATGATCGACCTGATCCTTGCCAGCCGTGTTTGCGACCTCGCTTACTACTACGGTTGGGGTAATGCAGTCGGTTCGCTCGTTGAAACTCTGAAGCCCGATTCCACCAAGTCCATGTCCTCTGTCGGCAAGTCCGTCGGCAAGTCCGTTGACCGTCAGATGGAAAGAGCTATCAAGAAGATCGACGAGAATTACGGCGGCTGATAGCTCCGCATACATAAAGCTCCTCCGAAAATCGGAGGAGCTTTTTTCTGTTTTTCTCTTGATTTTCCAAGCAGTTGGTGCTATAATACATAGGTTAGTTTCAGCACAGAGGTTTTCATCATGAGCACATTTTCAGAAGCGGCGCAGGTATCGTCCCGCCGTCATGCAAACAGACTGTTCTGGCTCTGTTTTCTGTCATATGCCTGTAGCTATATCGGGCGCAAAAATTTTGCGGCTTGCCTGCCTGCTATGATCGCAGAAGGCTTTTTGACCAAGGCTACGGGCGGTTACATCACCACCGCCTACATGATCGTTTACGGAACGGGTCAACTGCTCAGCGGCATCATCGGTTCCAAGGTCAAGCCCAAATATATGATCGGTACCGGCCTTCTGGGCGCGGGAATCTGCAATTTTCTGATGGGACTGTCCCCATTTTCGGGGGCTTTACCCGTCATTTGGGCCGCAAACGGTCTGTTTCACTCCATGCTCTGGGCGCCGATCATTCGTGTGTTCACGGATTATCTTCCCGATGAGAGCAGAGCCGCCGCGGGTACAAACATTTCGGTTTCCTGCTCTGTCGGCGCGGTACTTGCTTTTTTGATCCCCTCCCTTGTGCTTGCCGTCGGACAATGGCGCACTGTTTTTTATGTATCGGGCAGCATTTTACTTTTCTCTTTTGCTGTATGGTGTATCGGAAACGGAACGCTCAAGCAATACCTTCGCCGCATGGAAGAAGCAAACCGTCAAACGCGGCAGGCAGTATTACATGATCCTCAGCCCACGGCGAGACCAAACCGCCGCGGTGCGCGCCCTTCCCTCCTCGCTGTCATCATGACCTCCGGGCTCTGGATGGTTCTGTTTTGTCTGTTCTGCAACGGTGCGCTCCGCGATGCCGTAGAATCCTGGGCACCGACGTTTTTGTCTGAGCAATTTGGTCTCAGCGGATCCATTGCAGCGTTGATCTCAGTCATCATTCCCGTTGTCAGCGTGACGGGTACGTACATCGCCAACTGGCTTTTGGAAAAGCACATTCACAACGAATTTTACACTGCTTTTTGGATGTTCATCGTTGCGGTTTTCTGTGTGATCGGTATCTATCTGACACGCAACACCCATGCTTTGATCTGTGCTTTTCTGATGGCGCTCAGCGTTTCAGCCATGTGGGGTGTGAACCATATGTTTTTGACCGTCATTCCCTATCATTTTGCCCCCCTCGGTCTTTCCGCCGCAGCCACAGGCTTATTTAATTGCATCGTATACTTTTCAACGGCCTGCTGCTCAGGACTTTACGGTGTTCTTGCGGAGAAGCTCGGATGGCGCGCTCTGATCCTGATCTGGATCGGTATCGGTATTGCGGGTATGCTTTTCTGCTTCCTTGGCGGAAAGCTATGGGGGAAGAAGAACCGTCTGATTCCCGAAGAAAAGAATGTATAAAGAAAAGGTGCCGCTTCAGCGGCACCTTTTCGGTTATGCAAAACATTTCGGATTTATCTTGAGAAATCAAAGGTGACAAGACCCATGACAAAGATCACCAGAATGATGACGGGAATTGCAATGGTCATCACCCAGCGCATCCATCCGCGCACCTTGAGTCCCTTACCCGTATTTGCTTCGGCTATGAAATTCTTCCAGCCCCAACCGTAGCGGGTCACGCAGAAGAGGGTGAAGATCAAAGCACCGATGGGAAGCAACAGGTTGCTGACGATGAAGTCCTCGAGGTCAAGTACTGCCGTGCCTTCGCCGAAGGGCTGGAAGTCTGCCCAGAGATTGTAGCCCAGTACGCAGGGGATGGAAAGCAGGAACAAACCAATACCTGCGATCGCGCAGGTCTTCTTTCTGCCCCATTTTGTCAGATCCATGATGCAAGCCACAATATTTTCAAACACGGCCAACACGGTGGAAAGTGCTGCGAAGGACATAAAGACAAAGAAGAGTGAGCCCCAAAGTCTGCCAAGGGGCATATGGTTGAACACATTGGGGAGTGTCTGGAAGATCAAAGCGGGGCCCGCATCGGGCTTTACGCCGTAAGCGTAGCAGGCAGGGAAAATGATGAGACCCGAGGTAAAGGCAACAAACGTATCCAGAACGGCCACGTTGACAGCCTCGCCCATGAGGGCACGATCCTTACCGAGGTAGCTACCGAAGATCGCCATAGAGCCGATGCCCAAGCTGAGTGTAAAGAACGCTTGGTTCATAGCGGCAACGATGACGTTGAAAATACCCACGTTCTTTACGTTTTCAACGTTGGGAACAAGGTAGAATTTGAGGCCTTCCGAGCCTCCGTCCAAGAAAACACTGTTGACAGCGATCACCACCATCAAAACAAGCAGTGCGACCATCATGACCTTGGTCACGCGCTCCAGGCCCTTCTGCACGCCCAGCATACAAACCAGCACACCGACCAGAATGGCAACACCCATGAACACAGTCTGCCAGACAGGATCGCCCAGCATGGAGCCGAAAGCATCGTTGATCCCTTGCGTATCAAGACCATCGAAGTGGCCAAGGGCGGTTTTGCCGAAGTATTGCATCATCCACCCTGATACGTTGGTATAGAACATCAAGAGGACAAAGGAACCGACAAGGCAAATGATGCCGTGCCAATGCCACTTGCTTCCCTTCTTTTCCAGCTCGCGGAACATAAGGGAGGGGGATTTTTGTGCGGCGCGGCCTACGGCAAATTCCATGGTCATGACGGGCACACCCAACACAATCAAGCACGCAAGATAAATGAGAACGAAAATGGCGCCGCCGTACTGGCCGACCATCCAAGGGAATTTCCATACGTTACCAATACCGATGGCACATCCGGCACTCAAAAGTATGAAGCCCAGTCGGCTTCCAAGTCTGTCTCTGGACATGGGGGAGTCTCCTTTCAAGATACAAGATACAAAATATAAGATACAGGATACAAGATACAAGATATAAGATATAAGATTATTAGATATTGAATACTGGATACTGGATACGGGATACGGGATATGAGATGTTTTTGTATCTCGTATCTCGTATCTTGTATCTCGTATCTTGTATCTCGTATCTTTATATCATTTTTCAGGGTTCTTCGGTCTGATACTGTGCCCTTGGCCCTCCGATGTAAGCAGGCCGCGTGCGGGCACACACAAGCGTTGCGTTTCCGATGTGCTGCACCGACAGGCGGACGGGGACGGCCACGCGGCGGAGGTGCATACCGATGAGGGTCGCGCCGATATCCATACCTGCGTGAGCCTGCACAAATTCCACCGCCACGGGATCAGTCATATGCTCCCATACGGTCGTGGCAAAAGAGCCACCGGCCTTGGGCTGCGGCTTGACCCAGACGGGATCATAGCCGTACTTTTCCGCACATGCGCGCTCCATGATGATGGCGCGGTTGAGGTGCTCACAGCATTGCGCGGCGAGATAAATACCGCGCTCAGCAAGGATAGGGGCTATCCCCTCATAGAGAGCCACGGCAGCCTCCATAGAGGAATGCTTTCCGATCCGCTCTCCGATCATCTCGGAGGAGGAGCACCCGATCACAAGGATCTGCCCCGAAGTCAGGTGCGCAATCTCGATTAGCTCATGAACGGCGGTCTCTGCGTCATGGGAGATGTTTGCATACATTTGTTCTGACATAATGATTCTCTTTTTAAAAGCGTTTATGGGAGCACACAGGTGCGCTCCTGCTGATGATTTTTGAAGTTTTTCGGGTGCCAATCACCCGGATTTGCTTTTGATTTTGAAAAGTTTTGGGGATTTTTAAGGACTTTTTTCAAAAAGTCCTTAAGCGGGGGTCAGGGGCAGAGCCCCTCGTACTCCTCAATAAAAAGTTGCTACTTCCTGCTCGGGCTTTTCGGCACTCTTAAATTCGAGCGCGTAAAGGACAGGGCCGCGACGGCCGCCGTAGAGCTTGTGGGCTTCCAGTCGGATCTTTGCGGTCACGGTGATCCAATCTCGGGTTTCCAGCGTTACGGGCAGGGTAAAATTACAGACAAGTCCGCTGTAGGCAATATCGTCGGCACAGCAGGTCATGATATGACGACCCAGAATAACGGCATTTTTACCCAGCTTATTGTCTCTCGCAACAAGTCCCTTGACACGGACGGTCTTGCCGTCGTACCGATCCATTTCTTCGGAAAGGTCACGGTACCACAGGGCAAAATCCTCGTCCTTGATCTCAATGACGGGCGCGTTTACGTCGAAAGGCAGGGGATCTTCTATATCATCGTATTCGATGTGTCTGTCGGGGAATTCATAGGCAATCTGGGCACGGCGGGAGATTCCGCGAACGATCTTATGTGCCTCTTCCCTGTCGAAGCTCTCGGGGGTGCGATTGATGACCACCATTTCGGCATCCATGATCTTATCAAACATCAGGGATCTCATGTTCTGGTTGTAAACAAAGAAGGTGGCTGCATCGGCAAAGAGGATCTGCTGGTAGATCGCCCATGCCTCGGGCATATTTTCATAAAGGGTCTTGAGCTGCCACATACCGTTGTACTCAATGATGACGCGGTTGGGCTTGTACTTTTTTTGCATGGCGGTAAGGAGGTCGTAGGTAAGCTCCTCCTCGTCCTCTACCGTTTCGATATAGCAATTCTTCCCTCCCTTGGCAAAGCGGGCGGGCGTGAGCTCTTCAACACCTTCTTCGCAAAGAAGGATGAGGGTCCGCTCACCGTTGTCGAATTTGGGGTTTTCCATGCTCTCGCGGATCATGGAGGTTTTGCCGCTCTCCAAAAATCCTGTAAAAAGATAGACGGGAATGCTGTAGGCCATAATAATATCCTTATATAATTTTTAATTGTAGGGGCGATCACTGATCGCCCGTTTTTTGTGCGGGCGAATCATAGCCTCCTGAGTTTTGTGGAATATCGGGACGTCGAAGGCGCCGTCCCCTACGGACAACGTGATCTATTTACGCCAGTTCAACGCCGAACAGCTCGGAGAGGGCGGGAATATTCAACTTGGATCCGATCACGCAAAGGCGACCGATCACGGCAGCACCGCCCTCGCGGACGTCGGGCTCACCGGGGACGTAGTCAAAGTGGATCCAGCTTGCGCCGTCGGTGGCGGCAACAATGCCCTTGGCGCGCAGGATGATGCCGTACTTCTCCTCGTCAGTGAGAGCGTTCAGCTTGTCTGCCATAGTAGCGCGGTCAAAGGCGGCGGTGGTCTCGGCGCCGCAGCTTACGAAGACCTCATCGGCGTGGTGGTGATGGTGGTCATGATCGTGGCAATGGCACTCCTCACCGTCCTCGTGGTGGTGATGGTGCTCGTGGTCGTGATCGTGGCAATGGCACTCTTCGCCGTCATCGTGGTGGTGATGATGCTCATGGTCGTGATCGTGGCAATGGCACTCTTCACCGTCCTCGTGGTGGTGATGGTGCTCATGGTCATGATCGTGGCAATGGCACTCCTCACCGTCCTCGTGGTGATGATGGTGCTCGTGGTCGTGATCGTGGCAATGGCACTCCTCGTCATCGTGGTGATGATGGTGGCACTCGCACTCCTCGTCATCGTGGTGATGGTGGTGGTGATGATGCTCGGCTTCTTCAGCCAGGCGAGCCAGCTCGGCTTCGAGAGTATCGGTGCGCTCCATGGCCTCCAGAAGTTGGGCTCCGCTCAGGTCATTCCAGGGAGTGGTGACGATCACGGCGGTGGGGTTATGCTCGCGGAGGAGGGAGACGGCGGTCTCGGTCTTGGCGGCGGGGGTGGTGTCGGTGTGGGACAGGATGATACAGCCCGCGTTCTCGACTTGGTCGTTGAAGAATTCACCGAAGTTCTTCATGTACATCTTACACTTGCCCGCGTCCACCACGGTAGTAAAGCCGTTCAGCACAGCCCCCTCAGTGGCGGCACCCTGCACAGCACGGATGACGTCGGAGAGCTTGCCCACGCCCGAGGGCTCGATGAGGATGCGGTCGGGAGCGTAGTCGGTCAGGACTTGGGAAAGTGCCTTGCCGAAATCACCAACAAGGGAGCAGCAGATGCAGCCCGAGTTCATCTCATTGATCTGAATACCTGCCTCGGACAGAAAACCGCCGTCGATGCCGATCTCACCGAACTCATTTTCGATGAGCACCAGCTTCTCGCCCACGTAGGCCTCGGTGATGAGCTTTTTGATGAGAGTGGTTTTACCGGCACCCAAAAAGCCGGAGAAAATGTCGATCTTGGTCATTTGTTTTACCTTCTTTGAATAAATGTTTCTATCTTATTGATTATACTCTTTTTGTCGGGGGTTGTCAAGGGGTTGGAACGAAAAATAGCCCTGCCGGAAGAAAGAAAACAGCCCCGCCGAGGAATTTCGGCAGAGCTATACTTCTGTTTGGATAAACGGTCTCTTCCGCCGTCTCATCACCATCCTTGGTAGGTAATACCGTGACCTTCTGTGATATCCTCCTTTTCATTGGGAGTGAGGTCATAGTCCTCGGCCAATATCTTTCCGTCAGGTGTGATGAAGACATGGAGGTCGCAGGGGTAGGAGAAGCTGACATAGCCTCGGTCGTCGGGGGGCTCTCCCTTGATGGTCTCGCTACGGGTCAGGTGCAGAAATCCCGCCGAGGATTCAAAACTGTAGGATGTATCCTTTTTCAACTCATAGACCTTCACGTTCCTGCCGGTTTCAAAGGAGTAGGAACGCAGGGTATCCCCCGACAGAACAAGGGCATGCGTGGTATCGAAAAGCAGGATCTCTTGGGCTTTATCAGACGAAAACAGGGTTTCAAAGGTATCAGCCTCCGGATCATAGCAAAGAATCATGCTGTGGTAAATGCCCTGCACGGTGGCAGTCTGAGAGCTCCAGTCCTTTCGGTTGGAGCGGATAACCGAGAAATAGATTTTTCCGTCCCGTTCAAAGCCTTGCCCCCAGGTCATGTGGTATTCCCCCCTGGTTTTATTTTTCAAGGAGAGGGCGTGATCCACGGCCTTCTGCTGGTGGGCGGTATAGGTTGGCAAATATTCTTCCTCGCCGTCTGAAGGTCGGCCACTGCCGATTTCCTTGGCGTAGGAAAAGAAATATGCATCGGCTTGGGACTCACCGCTCACGAGAGTCTCAACCTCTGCCTCGGAGAGGGGCGTCCCTGACTCCTCACGGTCAATCTCAGCACCCGTATAGTCAAAATAGATGACCGTGGGATAATAAAGATAATGGCTCACGCTTCCCGTATCGGAATCGTACTTAGGAACAGCCAGATGGGTGTGCCACTCGATGGAGGTATCCTCAAAGACGTACTTGACGGTAAATCTGTATTCAGCAGGTACGTTTGACGCGGTTTGCGTATTTTTCTGATAGCACAGGGGGTATACCGTCCCCGTTCCCTTCTCCACCAGAACGGTCTCCAACCGCCCCTCCCAAATCAGGTAGCGGTCATTTTCGGTGGGTTCGGTCATATTTGTCACATAGGTGGGAGAAGAGCCAAACACAGACGTATCGCAGGAGGTCAACAAAAACAGGGCACACAGAAAGAGAGAAAGAAGGACCGGGATCCGGCGCTTGACTGTCATGGAAACACCTCTTTTTCGCAGATGGAAATTGTTTATATTTCTCCCTTTTCTTAAGAAAGGGTGGGAAGACATCCTGTCAAACCGACATTGCGTCTCAAGGACGAAGCGCTTACTTCCCCTTCTCTGCCGGAATATCCGTCGCCTCCAGCTTGAAGATCACAGGTCGGAAGCCGTCGTTACAGCTACTGATGGCCACCCCCGGCTCGCGGCTCCAGTCGTTGTAGAAGAAGCCCTCGCGGCCGCCGCCGTTGGCCAGGGCAAAGACGTACTGGTAGATGCAGTTCCAAGCGGTATGGCAGAAGCCCTCGGGGCATTTGACATCGGCGTAGAATACGTCGCCCCCCTTCATGGCAGAACAAGGACCCAACTCGGGTCTGCCGTACTCGGCGGCGAGGTCAGGATAAAAGTCGGTTGATGTATCAAATTTGGGTTTGGCGGGGAGATCGTTTGTTGTAGGGCGGGGGCTTGCTCCCGCCGCTACCGTCAAAAATCTATGTTATCTTTGGCTTTTTTGAGATCTCGGCGGGAGCAAGCCCCCGCCCTACATTGAAACTGTATCTCTTCGATAAACCCCAATTTGAACACATGGTCAGTTCACATAAACCGGGGAGGAGCCACGCCCCTCCCCAAAACAGTAGACGAATTACTCTCCGTGATACACGAAGTTGAGACGTCCCAGAGGAGCCACGTCGCCCTTATCGTAAAAGTCCTCGATTTTGGCATATGCCTCGCGGCTGTCGGCCACCTTGAACCACAGGGTAAAGTCATTGTGATCCAGTCCGATGGCCTTGCGGGGCACCTTGATCTGCATGACGTCGCCGCGCACCTCGTATTTGATGACGAGGTCGGGGATATCCACAGCGGCCAGATCCTCGCCCGCTTCCTTGACGAAAGCCAGCGTGGTGGTGCCGTTCTTTCTGGTACTGTGGTTGAGGACGTACTGATAGCCCATACCGCCCTCGGTGTTGAGATAGAGCTTCATCCAAGAGCCTGCACCCAGGGGATCCGAGATCATGTCCTTGGTACGGATGGTAAAGCAGATGTTCTCCTTATCGTGCATGACGGCGATGGTGTCCATGACGTTACGCTGGGTGAAGTTCGCGTAGATCACGCCACCCTGTCCCTCTGCATGGCGGGAGAAATCACCGTCAAGGAAGCCTTTATAGATGGCAGGGCTTTCGTCAAAGACATCTCTCCAAGGCACGTCCACGGAATCTACGGCCTTATAGACGGGGGTCTCGGCGGTACCCTTGTATCTGCGGACATAGCTGACGAGCTGCATGAAATAATTGTCAAAGTAGCCGCCGCGCATCATTTCCAAGTCGCGGCTGTACTCGTAGTTGGCACAGTCCACGAACATGACGGGACGCTCGGGAATGCCCGACCAGTAGCCCGCGATCCATTCGTTCCAGCCCGTGATCAGCACGATGGGCGGGTCAGTCTCAAGGGCGCGGTCAAACTGCTCGGCAAAGTTGTAGCCCTTCTTCCAAGCGTCGGGGTCGGGATCATTGACACCGTTATGATAGCCGCGGCCACAGTTGGAGGTCTCGCCGTATAGGACGGAGTCGCCAAAGCGGATATTGCCGCTGTGCTGAGCCACGGATACGTTGATGACCTCGTCTACGCCGTCCAGATTTGCGAATACGCGCTGGGGGTGGGTGAAGTCCATCCAGGGCCAGCCACCCAGCTTATCAGGCTCGTTGGGCCACTGGGACATTTTGATGTTGAAAAACTCACGGCACTCGGGGGTGCATTCCTCTTTGACGGCAATGATAACGGGCTTGCCGTCGAGGCAGAACCAGGTGTCCTTACACCAGCCGGGTTTGTAGATAGAATCATAGATATCCAGCACGGTCAGACCCGAGGCGGTGTTGGTATAGAACATGACCTTGGGGATCTTCCAGCCTGCGTCGTGGTATTCCTGGAGGACGCGCATGACCATCTTGGCGTTGTCGCGGTAGATGGCGGCGTTGGTGGTATCGAAGAACAAAAAGTCGATGTCAGCCTGCATGAGGAGCTTCATATGCTTGCGAACGACCCACTCGTCGTCGGAGTAATAGTAGCCGTAGAAGGGCTCGCCCCAATGGTGGTAGACGCCGTGACCACCCCACAGGGGAGAGGCCGGCTTGTAGCCCAGGTTGGGGTCGGCAGCGGTGAGCTTGGAGATATCGTAGGGCTTATGACGGCCATGCTCGCCCAGCCACAAAAAATAGAACATACCGACAAGGCGGTTGTTTCTGGGAGCGGGGGCTCCCGTGGTGGTATCGGGGGTAGGGCGGCCGAGGGCATCCACGGCCATCAGGGGGCCGACGGAGGCGTATCTTTGCTTGTATTTTTTCATGCTTTGATCCTTTCTTTGTGGAAGACTTCCATAGAGGATGATCTCATTATATATGATTTTGGAAAGTTTGTCAATGTGTTTGGGGAAATTGAGGAATAAAATCGGAGGAAAGGGAAATTGTTGTTTGCCGCAGTGCGGCGGCCAATATCGCGTTGCACTCTCCAAAGCAAGGGTGCATCACCCGACAAGGGGTTGGTCTTGTAAATTGTTGTTTAGCGTGAGATTTATGATGACCCGTAGGGGAGGCCCTATGTGGCCTCCCGCAAAAAAATGTTGAACCACAAGGGTGTTGTCGATTTCGGGACGACGGGCGACCACATAGGGTCGCCCCTACGGCCATGT
>JAGASP010000044.1 GCA_017621695.1 Clostridia bacterium | reverse complement strand
TAGTCATTTTATGCCGTAGGGGCGACCCTGTGTGGTCGCCCGCCGTCCCAAGATCGGCAAAACCCTTTTGGATCAACAATCTTTTTGACGGGAGGCCACATAGGGCCTCCCCTACGGCTAAGTTGGTCATAAGCCCATAAGCAACAATTTACAAGGCCAACATTCTGTCGGGTGATACACCGCCGTTGAGGAGGGCGTCACGCGATATTGGCCGCCGCACTGCGGCAAACAACAATTTACATCCCAAATAATTTTTCAAAATATTTCCGCGCCAACCGAACCTATTCCTCGTTCCGATTGTCATATAGACAGAGCCACCTGATGAGAGCGTGTGACGGGAGTGTGCATACCGCGCGCCTTTCAGGGACGGACTCATCCATCCTATAGGAAACAAATCAACCCGAAAGAAAAACAAAGAGAGGAACTACATGAACCGTACCGTCAACTACAAGGAACAAACCGACGAGACCTTAGTCGCCCTGACCCTCATGCGGGACGAGGCTGCCTTTGAGGAACTGGTGATCCGCCACCGCAAGGCCGCCCTGCTCATGGCCAAGACAGTAACGAGAAATATCCACACGGCAGAAGATGCGGTGCAGGACGCCTTTCTCTGCGCCTGGCAACGCCTGGATACCCTGAAGGATACCGCCAAATTCGGTCATTGGGTGTGCCGTATCGCCAAGTACCGCGCCATCAATCTGGCCAAGCGGTACAAGGACTACATCCCCTTCGACGAGGTGGAGACCTATCTGGCAGATCAGGCCGAGGACATCACGGGCTACTATGATGACAAGCTGGAGACCGAGCTGCTCCGCAGCTGTGTGGAAAAGTTGTCGGAAAAGATCGGTACGGTCATCCGTCTCCACTACTTTGAGGGTCTTTCGGTAAGCGACATCGCAATAAAAATGAACCTCGCCGAGGGCACGGTCAAGAGCCGCTTGTCCGCAGGGCGAGACCAGATCAGAAAGGAATTAGGTTACGTGGATAAGAACAACAAGCATGAAACTTTGGTAGAGGCCGTCATGCGCCGTGTAGAGGAATTCAAAGAGTGGCGGCTGAAGAACAGCAAGATGGGGTTCGAGGAGGACTACAAGGACGTTTTGTCCCAAGTGGAGAGCCTCCCCGACTCCGAAAAGAAATTTTACGCCATGGCCGACGTACTCAAGCTGGGCTACTGGTATCTGTCCGACGGCAAGACCGACGAAATGCGGGCAAAGCTCAAGGAGGCGGCCATCAAGGGCAATAACAAAGAGGTGCTGGCCCTGTGCATCGGCTTTGGAAAGGACAAATACTCGGGCAAGGAGAAGGTGGAATACGTTTACAACACGGTCATCCCCGAGCTATTGAAGTACGACATCCCCGGTGAGGTGGCCTACCACCACTACTGGCTGGGCTACGATTATTTTCAGGCCAAAGATTATGACAACGCCCGCAAGGAGTTTGCTTTGGCGCTGGAGACAGGTGCGGAAAATCCCCTGTATATCGCACTCACCAAATCCACCTTGGAGGGCTTGGACGGCGTAGGGGAGCTGCTGTCCGACAGAAGCAAATTTCTGCTTGAATGTACCGCCGAGGAGCTGATCCTTCGCGGAAACAAGCTGTATTTTAGTCAACAGCCGGGCTTTGATCGGCGCTACATGGACGTTCCGTCATACGTTAAGTGGGCAGGTTCCGCGTTCTGGATCGCCTCCCGTGCGGACGGTCTGATTCTGGACGAGACCATGAAGGCCGGTGACAGCGTCACCGACAGCGCGGGCAAGATCACCCTCACCTGCGTGTCCACCGACGCTACGGTGTCCACCGCCTGCGGAGACTTCCACGGCTGTGTGGAGATGCACACCTACAATCCCATCCGGGATAGGTATCCTGCCCCCATCTTCGTGGCATGGTATAAGCCCAATATCGGTCTGGTGGCCTTCGGGTGGAAGGAGCAGGACGGTGAGGTGTTTGGCAAGATCACCCTGCGCGAGTACGAGGTTTGCGGCGGTCACGGGTGGATCCCCCTCTGCGCGGGCAACTTCTGGAGCTACACCGCCGAGGAGTTGGAATATGAGCACACCTTCCGCACCACCGTCACGGCTACGGCGGACAACAAGGCCTACCTCTCCTATCGCTACTACGTCATCGGCACGCCCTTTGACGAGAACTCATGGCGAGACAACCTCCTGTACGCCCGCAACAATTACTATAGCGATCACGTAGCGCTGGACGTGTCTGCCTATCATGACCGCGCCGTGGCCTTGGCGCAGACACCTTGGGAAAAGAAGGTGGCGGAGGTTTCCCGCAACGTCATGAACCGCATTTTCCAAAGTGATACGGATGCAAATCCCGATGCGAAACAGGAAGGTGTGTGGAATTTCCTTACCTACTGTCCCGTCACAAAAGTTGGGGAGAAGATCACCGTCTCCAGCGGCGACCGCACCTATGAATTTGAGTGGAAGAACACCCGCAACGGTTGCTTTGCCACCCTCATCAATTTCATCTACGACATTCTGCAAAACGGCTTGGGTGCTTTGTGGGATCCCGCGTGGCTGGAATATGCCGACCGTGACGAGGAATTTCAGTTCCACCGTCCTGCCCGTTGGGATCAGGGTAAGGAATTTATCGGCTACGGCCGCGTATACAGCGGCGAGACGGTGACCACCACTCTCGGCACCTTTGAAAACTGTCTCCGCATCCGCGCACGTACCAGCCAAAACGAGAGTCCAGGCATCACCTATCAGAACACCGACAAGGACTACTACTTCGCCCCCGGGATCGGTCTTGTGCGCATCATCACCTACGTCACCTCCTATGAGGACATCCGCATCTACGATCTGGTTTCCTACAAGGGCACGGGCGAGGGGTATATGCCCATCGAGGACGGCATGGAGCGACACTACAAGTACCTCAATGAGAAACAGCCCAACGTCCACGGCGGCACGAGCTACTACTACGTGAAGGACGACGAGGGCAAGCTGGTGATTCTAGGCGATCAGCTGGGTATGATGGACGTGGAGAAAAAGAAGGAAGAATAAATTTATTTGCGGGAGGAGCATGCCCCTCCCCTACCCAGAGAAAGCGAAAATATATTCGGGAGGCGAAACGCCTCCCCTACAAAAAGGAAACATAGATCGTAGGGGAGGGATTTCCCCTCCCGTTTGCGCATCTGTCGTCTCCCAAACAAACGGACACGCGATGCGCGCCCCTACGGTAGAAATTTATTCTGAAAGATTGTAGGGGGCACTGTATGGCCTCCCCAAAACGCCTCAAAAGGAGCTTCCAAGATGTATTTTGAAGATTACAGCTTTCTATATCCCGCTCACAACCCGAGGAAAAGCATTACCATAGACAAAGAGGTCGTGGATCGTCTCGATGTCATGCGCTTCTTCCCCAAGAGCATCGGCTCTTATTTTACCGATGGTGTGGAGGTCATCTCTTACCGACATCAGTTATTCAAGGCACTTGACACAACACCCCCGCTTGTGGAAATACTGCTGTTTTTCAAGGAAAAGCTGGACATTTTGGAGGATCTCTGCCAAAGTGGGAAGGAGAACATACAAGGATCTGAGGCCGATCATCGGGTGCGAGATCTGGTCATTTTATCTTTCTACACGGAGCTTATTCAAGAATTAAAGCAGCGGTTACACAAGGTTCATGTGAGTTGTGAAGCATTGGCGAGTTTTAAAAGCATCCTGACTCTCCTTTCGGAATCCGAGGAGTTTATAAAGCTTTCTCAAGGTCTCCGTGAAATATCTGTCACCATTGAGAGCGTCAAGAGCATCACGGTTGGGGTCAATCTCGATGCACAGCTACGCCCCATTGAAGCAGGGGTCGTATCATTTAATTCTGAATACTACAAATCGGGCGAATGGATCGACAAGCTCCTGCGGTTGGACTTTTCGGGGAGTGACTATACCTGCATCGCGCCCATGACCCACCTTTCCAAAAAGCTGACCTTTGAAGAAAACCAGCAATTCCGCACGGCGATCAACAATGCCATGGACAAGGTGATGACCGATTCCGTCAAGGTCGCCCGTAAAAGCGGTCTACGGGCACTCAAGCAATGCGCATACGAGCTTCTAAACCTAAAAAATGAGATTGATTTTATCTTGGCCGCCTACCGTCTCATGCAAGTCTTGACCAACGTGGGCGGCTACTATTGCTATCCCGCCCTGAAAGCCGATGGACATACTGAAATCTACGGGATGTACCATCTGTTGCTTTCGCAAAATATACCCTTCGATCAAATCACCCCTAACGATTATATCCTTGCATCGCCCCACAAGGCCATCATTCTGACAGGCCCCAACAGCGGCGGCAAGAGCATTTACACCACCGCGGTAGCGATTTGCTATTTGTTGACCGGATTGGGCTTGCCTATTCCTGCCCGCAAAGCCGAGGTCACGCCGCTTTCACAAATCAAGCTACATTTTCCAAGTGCCAATGCCGGTCAATATAAAATGGGTCGGCTTGAAGAGGAATGCCAAAGCCTTGCCGAGATCCAAAAGGCTCTCATTCCCAACGCCATGATCTTTATGGATGAGACTTTTAGCAGTACGGGTGCTGAGGAAGCAGCGGTGATCGCGGAGCAGTATATTGACCGTCTGATGGACGCAGGAGCCAAGGTGCTGTTTTCTACCCACCTACACAGCTTGGCGAGGAATTTGTTTAATCGTCCCGATATATCCTCCTTGACCGTAGAGCTTGGAACGTATCGGGTGACACAGGACGACCCGCAGGGTACCAGCTGTGCCGAAAGGATCGCCAAGCAATACGGGATCATATAGGGGGGGTTATGCTTCGATATATTTCAAACTGGCGACAGCTGAATCAAATACGCTATCCCTGCTATCTCGGCATACCCAGGGGACTTCTGCTGCGGCTGTATCTTTTTATATGCCTCCAAGCGGTTGCTTACTGCCTGTTGCCTCTGCCTTGGGTTTGGTTGGCATATCTCATGCCGGTGGCAGGTATGATCGTTTTTCAAATGATCGCATGGCTCAGGGTATACAAACGCTTCGGTTATTCCGCATGGCCGCCGACCATTTCGGTGATCATCCTATGTTTCATGGCATTGGGTATCAAAAGAATTTTTTAGCTGTGAGGTGAAATGATGACCAACGATCCATTACATCATGATTTTTCTAACGGAAACACATCCATCCCTCATCACGGCAGTTCCTTTGGCAGTAGCGTCGAACGCTTAGCGAAAAGATTGTCAGTAAGTCTTTGGAAGGATTATCGGCAAACGGTGCTGGACGATACGCCGTCGTATATCGGCACGTCCCCCATCAAAAGCCTCGGAAGAATCGGATACCTGTCGGTGCTCCAACTGATCGCTTTATGGATCGCCCATACCAACTTAAAATATTTTGCCATATTTTTTGAGATCTACTATTTGTTTGGCTTTTATTGTTGCCTCAAAATTTGGAGAAAACACGGATATTCGTCCGTAATGTTTGTTTTCATAAATATCATGATCATTGTATTGGAAATATGGCTTTGGATACTATAAAATATGGGGCATCTCTAAAAACTCATCGCACAACGAAACGACGGTGCTTTTTCCTTCATACGTCACATAATTCCTTCGCATAGGAACGACTATGCGAAGGAATTTTTTAGTCTGACGAAAAAATTCCTCGCCGTTCGCCGCACGCTGGGTATTTAGAGATACCCTATGATCTTGCAGAGAAGCTCACCGCTTCCCTTTTTTCATGTCCCGACATCATGAAAGACCTTCTGCAAAATCCTGCACATCCATCACAATCTTCCCTTTTCCTATTGACGAAACAAGAAAAAAATGATATAATATATTATCTATTTTTTCAAATCGGAGGTATTGACATGAAAGCAGTCACCTTAAACCATAAAGGGATGTATCTCGTAAACGGTACGCCCGCCGAAACCGCCGCGATCTCCCCCGAAGAAGCCCGCAAGGGCACCATCGCCTATTCTATTCTGAACGCCCATAACGTATCGGGCAATATGGACAAGCTCCAAATTAAATTCGACGCTCTCGTGAGCCACGACATCACCTACGTGGGCATCATCCAGACCGCCCGCGCCAGCGGACTCAAGGAATTTCCCATTCCCTACGCTATGACCAACTGCCACAACAGCCTGTGCGCTGTGGGCGGCACCATCAACGAAGACGACCACGTGTTCGGTCTCTCCGCCGCCAAGAAGTACGGCGGCATCTACGTCCCCGCCAACCAGTCGGTCATCCACTCCTACGCAAGAGAAGAGCTGGCCGGGTGCGGTAAGATGATCCTCGGCTCGGATTCTCATACCCGCTACGGTGCGCTTGGCACCATGGGTGTCGGCGAGGGCGGCCCTGAGCTTGTCAAACAGCTTTTAAAGAACACCTACGACGTGAACCGCCCCGAGGTAGTCATGGTCTATCTGCACGGCACCCCTAAGCGCGGTATCGGCCCGCACGACGTGGCTCTCGCTCTCGTCGGTGCCACCTTTGGAAACGGCTTTGTCAAGAACAAGGTGCTGGAGTTCGTGGGCCCCGGTGTGGCGGCGCTTCCCATCGACTTCCGTAACGGCATCGACGTCATGACCACCGAGACCACCTGTCTGTCCTCCATCTGGGTCACCGATGAGGTCGTTAAGAAGCACTACGAGGTACACGGCAGACCCGAGCAGTACAAGGCGCTTTCCCCTGCCGACGTGGCTTACTACGACGCCATGATCGATATTGATCTTTCCGAGATGGAATCCATGATCGCCCTGCCCTTCCACCCCTCCAACGTCTACACCATCCACGATTTCGTGGCAAACGCCAAGGAGATCCTCGCCTCCGTGGAGGCCGAGGCCGCCGAGAAATTCAAGAAGGCTAAGATCTCCCTTGTGGACAAGGTACAGGCTGACGGATCTGTCATGGCTGACCAAGGCATCATTGCGGGCTGTGCGGGCGGTATGTTTGACAGCATCGACGAGGCCGCCGCTATCCTCAAGGACGGCTCTACGGGCAACGGCTACTTCTCCCTGTCGGTCTATCCCACCTCGGTTCCCGTCTCTCTGGAGCTGACGCGCATTGGCGTGACGGCCGACCTGCTGTCCGCGGGTGCGGTCATCAAGCCCTCCTTCTGCGGCCCCTGCTTTGGCGCGGGCGACGTACCTGCCAACAACGGCCTAAGCCTGCGTCACACCACCCGTAACTTCCCCAACCGCGAGGGCTCCAAGCCCGGTGAGGGTCAGCTTTCGGGAGTTGCCCTGATGGATGCCCGTTCCATTGCCGCCACAGCACTCAACGGCGGTAAGATCACGGCAGCCACCGACATCGACTACGACTACACGCCCCATGAATATCATTTCGACAAATCCGTGTATGAGAAGCGTCTCTACTACGGCTTCGGCAAGGCTGATCCCTCGGTGGAACTCATCATGGGTCCCAACATCACCGATTGGCCCAAACAGTACGCTTTGACTGAAAACATTCTTTTGGAGCTGGCCGCCGTCATCCACGATCCCGTCACCACCACCGACGAGCTGATCCCCTCGGGCGAGACCTCCTCCTACCGTTCTAATCCTCTGCGTCTGTCGGAATTCGCCCTGTCCCGCCGCTGTCCCGATTATGTGGGCAACTCCAAGGCCGTGGCCAAGCAGGAGGCTGACCGCCGCGAGGGCGTGGTGTCCGACAAGCTCCGTACCGTGCTGAACGCCGTGGGCAACGCTGATGAGCTGGTTCAGAACACCCAGTTCGGGTCCTGCGTCTTCGCCAACAAGCCCGGTGACGGCTCTGCCCGTGAGCAGGCCGCCTCCTGTCAGAAGGTGCTGGGCGGCTTTGGCAACATCTGCTACGAATTCGCCACCAAGCGTTACCGCTCCAACTGCATCAACTGGGGTATTTTGCCCTTTACGTTGGATAAGGACACCCCCTTCGAGTACGAAGTAGGCGATTGCGTGTTCGTTCCCAATATCCGCAAGGCTGTGGAGAACGGTATTGAGGTCATCCCCGCCAAGGTCATCCGCAAGGACGGCTCCGTTGAGGATCTGACGCTCAACCTCGTGGGTCTGACGGCTGACGAGAAGGAGATCATTCTCGATGGATGTCTGATGAATTATTACGCGAAGAGATTGAACTGATAAATTGGTGTTTGTCGGACTATTGTGAGTCTGTAGGGGCGGATTCCATATCCGCCCGAAAACCTCCGAAATGTACATGGAGATCAATAATTCTTTTTACGGGTTTATAACGGGCGGATATGGAATCCGCCCCTACGGGTTATTGTAAATCCTCTGCTAAACAACAATTCAAACCCCACATCAAAACGAAAGGACCTCCGTCATGGCAAAATATCCCATTGGATTCTGGAATTACCCCTCCGTCACCACCACCCCCGTATCCGAGGTGGCCCGTTGGGACAACTGCGGCATCACCTGCAATCAGACCCCAACCTTCAGCTACGCACACCATGACCCCGCTCTCATGACAGCCTTCCTCGACGAGATGCACAAGCACGACATGAAGGCTTTCGTTTACATCAACGATCTGAATTTCCATAACTTCAAGGAGGATCCCGAATCCTTCCGCGCCGTCTACGAGCGCGCCTACGCTGATTTCGGCCATCATCCCGCCACTTTGGGCTTCTTCATCGGCGACGAGCCTCTCCAACCCAAGGAGTTTGCCGCCTGCATCCGCGCTTATCAGATCATGCATGAGGTGTCCCCCGAGTTAACACCCCTCCTGAATTTCAACCCCTATTGGTTGGGCATCGAGACCGATTTCCTCGGCGGTCAAAAATTCGAGGACTGGCTGGATAACTTCATCGACGCCTCAGGCTGTCCCCTCATCTGCTACGATTGCTACTGGCAGATGAATCCCGAGGAGGAAGGCACCAATTCCTACTTCCACAACCTCAATAAGTACACCGCCGCGGGCAAGCGCAAGGGGGTCAAGGTCTGGAATACCCTCCTTTCCGTCGGTCACTTCCGCTACCGCGTGCCAAACGAGGACGATCTGCGCTGGCAGCTCTCCACCGCCGTGGCCAGCGGCTGTGACGGTATCCTGTGGTTCTACTACTACGGTCAGGGCAACGGCAACAACTACCGCGGTGCCCCCATCGACGAGTTGGGAGAGGAGTCTGAGACCTATACCCGTATGCGCCGTGTGCAAAAGATCTTCCACCGCCGCTACGGTGAGATGATCACCCGTCTGAACCATGGCAAAACATGGCACTTCCAAAAGGCCTACGGCGACTATCCCACATATATGTGCTACGATATCCCCCGTCTGCGCAAGATGGAAAGCGCCCACGGCATCCCCGGTATCGTCAGCACCTTCTACGACGAAAACGGCGAGATGTACCTCTGCCTCTGCAACAACTCCCCCTTTGAGTCGGGGCTGTTCTCCTTCATCTTCGATCCCGGCGTCACCTCCTGCACCCGCTACTGGGACAACGGCCGTGAGATTGACTTCCGAGCCTCCCACCACGACGCCGTCTATCAGGAGCATTCCACCTTCACAAAGATCGGTGTCTACCTCGCCCCCGGTCAGATGGAGATCTTCAAGGTGGGCTTTGATGCGCTGACTTGATCCTTCCACGTATTTTTGATTGAAAGGAATCTTGCCATGTACCAAGGTAACTACAAATTCGCCATCAACCTCATGGGCGGCTCAGGGCTGTCCGCCGACGACCACGTTTCCATGCTGAAACGCATCGGCTGGGATGGCTTCTTCACGGGCTGGAAGCCCGAAAAAACCTCTGAATTTGCCGCCGCCGCCGAGAAGTACGGCATGGTCTACACCTCCATTCACGCCCCCTTTACCCAAGTGCGGTATATGTGGGACGAAGGAGAGCTAGGCGAGCAAGTCACAAGCGAGCTGATCGAGTGTGTCCGCGATTGTGCCGCCCACAAGATTCCCGTCATGGTCATCCATCCCTTCATCGGCTTTGAGGATCACAATCCCACCGAAGCAGGCCTTGCGAATTTCGGTCGCATCATGGACGAGGCCGACGCGCTCGGCGTCCGTCTGGGCTTTGAGAACGTGGAGGGCGAGGAGTATCTGGCCGCGATCTTTGAAAGATACGCTGGTCGTCCTTCCCTCGGCTTCTGCTTTGACACGGGGCACGAGCTTTGCTACAACCGTAGCAAGGATATGCTGGCGCTGTACGGTCACGCGCTGTGCCATACGCATTTTAACGACAACGTGGGGGTCACGGGCGAGGATATTTTCTGGACGGACGATCTTCACCTGCTCATGGGTGACGGCATCGCAGATTGGCCAAATATCATGCGCCGCATCAGAGCGACCGACTACGACGGCTTCCTCACCTGTGAATTGACCTTTGCAAATAAGCCCGGCAAAGCGACCCATGATGGGTATGCTGCTATGGGGCATGAGGGATTTTACACCTTTGCCCTCCGACGTATGCAAGAAGTTACACAAATAGAAACGAATTATTCATGAAAGCGAGAACTTTGTTATGAAAAAAATTCTTGCGTTTTTCTTGGCCGCCACTATACTCTCTGCACATCTGGCAGCGTGTACACAAACCGAAGCCCCATCCGACGAAACGGATAGCGATACTGCCGTTTCGCTTGACCGCGAAACGTTACAGGAAACAGAAGCGGAAACCGAGCTCGATACGGAGACAGAATTCGAAACCGAGTCAAACTCAGAACCCGAGCCTGAAACCGAGACCACGGGTGAAGTTGAATCCGAAACAGAAAGCGGAGTAGCACCCGATCCGGAAAACGAAACCAAATATGACGTTTATCTCGACCTTGATCGCCATCCCGAGGAGCCAGCCGAAGGTGAAGGCATGACCATTGGCGGTGTGGATATTTCAGAGTTTTCCATCGTCCGTTCAGCCGATATGCCCGAGGGACAGTTGACCATGCTTACCATGTTCGCAGAACAGATCAAGCAAGTTACGGGTGCGACCCTTCCCGTTATCACCGACGGTCAAACCGCCGCACATGAGATCGTCATCGGCACGACCAACCGCCAAAATGCCGCACTCGCGCAAGCCGTGGCCGAGATCAAGGATGACGGCTATGCCATTGTGGTAGACGACGGAAACCTGTATATTTCCGCAACCACAGGGCGCGGCGTCGTTTACGGCATGAGCGATTTCCTTGAAAATTACATGGGTGTGCGGTTGTATACCACAGATTTTATTTATCACCGTAACGTAGGTGCCATCGTGCTGGAAGAAGGCATGAAGGATGTATTCAGCCCCGAATTTTATGCGCGCAGAACATGGATCGACAACCTTGTTAAAACGCCGTTGGACAACGTTATTTTTATCAAAAACAACTCCGACGGTCTCAAAAAAGCTAAGGTAGGAGACAATTATCCCATCCGTGCCAACTCCAACCACACCATTGACAGCCTGGCCGACATGAAGGGCTCTAACCCCTGTCCTTCCGATGAAAACGTCTATCAGACGGTTCTCGCCAACGTTATCAAAAAGCTGGAGGATAACCAACTCCAAAATGACATTCAAGTCGGGCAGGTGGACGGCAGTGAGCCCTGCCGTTGCGCAAGGTGCAAAGAGATTTGTGAGCCCTACGGTACAGAAAATGCCGCGTGGTTCCTGTTTATCAACCGTCTTGCTGATGAGGTCGCCGCCAGGTATCCCACGAGGGATGTAAAAATCATTACCTATTCCTATCAGTTCACCCATGGGATTCCCGGAAACGGCTACAAGGTATCAGACAACGTCATCATCAACTTTTGCTTTGACAACGCCTGCTATAATCACGCATTTAACGATCCCAACTGCCCCAAGAATGTACCCGTAGTCGCAGAATTCAAGCAATGGGCCGCTTTGTGTCAGGCGGATAACCTGTACGTTTACGAATACGCCTATAACTGTGGCGAGCATCTCTTGCCCGACCCCAATCTCCTTGTCATGTGGGAGAATTTCCGCCTCTACACCGAGTGTGGGGTCAATGGAATTTTGTCCGAGGGCATCACCTGTAACGGAGGCGAGTTTGACCATATGCGTGCTTATCTTCGCGCCAAGCTGGTCTGGAATCCTTTGATGTCCGAGGAGGAATATTTCGCTCTCATGCGACAGTTTATGGTGGATTATTACGGCGACGCTGCGCCCTTCCTGATCGAGTATCTGAAGATCCTCAGCGACGGCAAGCGATTCTTCTGCACAAATATGTATACACCCGCGCATACCTTCTATCGCATGGGCGACGAAGAAACCGACACCGAAACCTCCCAAGAGCTCTTCCTCCGCTGTGAGGCTCTGTTCGATGAGGCTTTGGCGCTCGAGACCCTCACTGATGCCGAGAGAGAACACGTAGAGTACACCTCGCTCCATCTGTTCTTCGCACACTGGAAGACATATCCCAAGGGAGACAGCGAAGGAAAAGCCCAAATATACAAAAGGGTATATCCGCTCCGTCAAAAGTTCGGGCTGTAACAGCATATCCCCCCATAACATCATGTATTAAAATTTTATTTTCCAAATATTCGGAGGTATTGAATCATGGAAAAAATCAAAATGACAACCCCCCTCGTCGAGATGGACGGGGACGAAATGACCCGCATCCTCTGGCAGATGATCAAGGATGAGCTGCTCACCCCCTTCGTGGATCTCAAAACCGAGTATTACGATCTCGGCCTTGTCAAGCGCGAAGAGACCAAGGATCAGATCACAGTGGACGCCGCCAACGCCAACAAGAAGTACGGCGTGGCAGTCAAGTGCGCGACCATCACCCCCAACAAGCAGCGCGTGGAGGAGTACAACCTCTCCGAGATGTGGAAGTCCCCCAACGGCACCATCCGTGCCATTCTGGACGGCACCGTGTTCCGCGCGCCCATCCTCATCGACACCATCCGCCCTGCCGTTCGCAACTGGAAGAAGCCCATCACCATCGCCCGTCACGCTTACGGTGACGTATACAAATGCACCGAATACCGCGTCCCCACCGAGGGCCGCGCCGAGCTGGTCTTCACCGACAAGGACGGTAACGAGAGCTTCCGCCAGACCATTTACGATTTCGAGTGCCCCGGCGTGCTCCAGGGCTCTTACAACAAGGACAGCTCCATCCGCTCCTTTGCTCACTCCTGCTTCCAGTACGCCATTGATACCAAGCAGGAGCTGTGGTTCTCCACCAAGGACACCATCTCCAAGCAGTACGACCAGACCTTCAAGCTGATCTTCCAGGAGATCTACGAGGAGTGCTACAAGGAGAAGTTCGAGGAGCTGGGCATCCGCTACTTCTATACCCTCATTGACGACGCCGTTGCCCGCGTGATCCGCTCCGAGGGCGGCTTCATCTGGGCCTGCAAGAACTACGACGGCGACGTCATGTCCGACATGGTCTCCACCGCCTTCGGCTCTCTTGCCATGATGACCTCGGTTCTCGTCTCCCCCAACGGCAACTACGAGTACGAGGCCGCTCACGGCACCGTCACCCAGCACTACTACCGCTACCTGAAGGGTGAAGAGACCTCCACCAACCCCATGGCTACCATTTACGCATGGTCGGGCGCGCTCCGCAAGAGAGGCGAGCTGGACGGCCTTGCCGATCTCGTTTCCTTCGCCGACAAGCTGGAGGCCGCCTGCATCCAGACCCTCAACGACGGTGTGATGACCAAGGATCTTGTGGGACTTGTGATCCCCGAGGCAAAGGACAGCGTCAAGGCTGTCAACTCCAAGGAGTTTATCGCCGCGATCAGAGAGAGATTGGAAGCTCTTCTTTCCGCATAATACACCACAGAAAAATAACCGCGTGCGACACAATGGTCACACGCGGTTATTTTTTATTGTCGGATCAAATCTGATTTCCAAGAATCTTGGCGCTCTTGACAGAAGGCTTGAATCTGATCCACTCCTTTTTACCGGGGCACAGGCGGTACATACCCAGCACGGACAAAATATACCACGCCGCGGTGGTGCCCGTGTCCTCGTCCCCGGGATAACCCTCGGGCGTAGGTGCGAATGCTTCTTCGGTCAGGCGATGAACCCAATATTCGGTCTTTTCGGGTGCGCCGAGTGCCGCAAAGATGAACGGCAGGTGGAAGGAGGGCTGATTGGAGATGGCCATTTGACCGAAGTCCACCAAAGCCATTTCTGTCATTTCGTGGATCTCAAAGCCGTAGCCCATCACGCGATACTGAGGCGCTGTGGAAAACAACTCGTCCAGCTTGGCGATGAGCGCCTCCCTGCCGCCATGCAATGTGGCCAAGCCCTCGATATCATGCGGCACGGCGAAAGAATTCTGCCAGGCTGAGCCCTCGGTATATTCACCGCCCCAAACGAAGGGGTCAAAATTCTCGGCCATGTTGCCGTCGGTGTCCTTGCCACGCATAAATCCCGTGGAGGGATCAAAGAGATTTTGATAATAGGATGTGTGCTTTCGGTATTCCTCGGCGACGTCATGCTTCCCCAGCACCTCTGCTACGGTAGCGATACACCAGTCGCCATAAGCAAAATCCTGCGTAAGATTGACAGACTCTCTGTGCTCGTTGCGGGGGACGTAGCCGTATTTCAAGAAGGATTTGGCACCGCTGCGACCGTAACGGGGATCCTCGGAAGTTTGGGTAGCGTGGTAGAGCATCCCCTCCAGCGCGGTTTCCAGCACGTCTTTCGATCCGATACCGTTAGCCGCAGCCTCAGCAATCACGGCATCGATCAGTGTGCTGGGCATACAGTCCACCGCACCCATAGAATTACAACGCGGGAGCCAACCGCCGTCCGCGTAATCACTTACGAATCCCGCCAGCATCTCGGCATATTCCTCACGGGCTATGAGTGTAAACAAGGGATACAGCGTGCGATACGTGTCCCAAAAGCAATTGTCGGTATAGCGGACACCGGATTTCACTTTCCCGTCGATGGGAGAATAGTGGACGGCATTGCCGTTCTCATCCAGCTCGTACGCCTTGTGGGGGAACAGGAATACGCGATAGAGGCAGGAGTAGAAGGTGCGCATCTGCTTTTCATCTTTTGCATCGATCTCGATGCGGCGCAGTTTTTCCTCCCAGCTCTCGGCAGCACGCGCGCGAAGCTCATCGAAGGAAAGCGCGCCGCACTCGCGTTCCAGCGCCGCCACGGCCATGGCCTCGCTGATATAAGAAATACCGATCCGCGCTTCTACCTTGCGTCCATGCAAGGCCACATGGATGCAAGCGGATGCCCCTTCCCCTTGGGTATAGGTTCGCTCAGCATCCATGGCACCGTCAAGAAAACGGACGGCGATATAGGTTTTGAAATTCTCTGCCGCACTCAATGCATGGCCGTCGGTCGTGCCGTACAGGGTCGCTGTGTCAGCATCCACGCGATACGTATAATTTCCGAGGACGGGCAAAAACGACAGATAGGAAGGACGCGCATCTCCAAAGGTCATGCGAAGCGCGCCGCCGCGCTCGGTGGGAGTGAGCTCTACGGTACAATCGGAGCGCAAAAATCTTCCCTTGAAATAGTCCGGCTTCTCTTCCGTCTCGGACTTGCGGATGCCCGACCAAGCCCCCTCTCCGGTGGAAGCCACGCAATCGTTTTGCGGCATCATCAAAAACGCGCCGTAATCCCCTACCCAAGGGCTGAACTGATGGGTAAGGCGGATGCCCTCGGCAAATTCGTGGTGTGCATGGTAGAACCAAGCGCGCTTGACCTCGGTCTGCAAGCAAAAGGAGGCCATACCGAAGGGCATTTGCGTGAGGGGGAGCGTGTTGCCGAAAGATCTTCGAGGATGGGATGCCGTTCCCATTTGGGTATTTACATAGGATAGATATTCCATGAGTTCCTCCGTAGATGAAATGGTAATATTTCGGTTTTATTATACAATGGATTTTTCCCATTGTCAATAGCACAGTCCTTAGAAAAAATTGCCCGCTATAACCCAAAGAGCCGACTCTATGTGAGTCGGCTCTTTGAACTGGCACTCAAGCAGATCGCGTTAATCCTCATCCAGATGTGCCGCGGTTTCTGCCTGAATCTCGGGGTCATAAGACAGGATAGGCTCTACGTCCTTATGCTTGATTTTACGGTCCACATAATTCTTGGTGATCTTGAGCACCAGCGGCAGAAGAGCTATCACGCCGATGAGGTTGGGGATCATCATCAAACCGTTGAAGGTGTCCGAAAGATCCCATGCAAGACCGCCCTCCATAACAGCACCCGAAACGATCATCACAACGAAAATCACCTTATAGACCTTAACACCCTTACTACCGAAGAGATACTCCACAGCCTTGGAGCCGTACTGAGACCAGCCCAGCACCGTGGTAAAGGCGAAGAACAGCATGGCAATAGCGATAAACCAAGTGCCGGGAGCACCGAAGTACTTACCGAATGCTTCTGAAACCAGTGTATCGCCGTTGATCGTACCGATGGGAGATCCCGTGGAGAGATCAATAAAGCCGGTAGAAAGAACCACAACCGCTGTCATGGTGCAGACCACAAAGGTATCAAAAAACACCTCAAAAATGCCCCACATACCCTGCTTGACAGGCTCTTTCACGTTAGAGGAGGAGTGAACCAGCACCGAAGAACCGAGGCCCGCCTCGTTGGAGAAGACACCGCGCTTAAAGCCTTGGGTCATGGTCTTTTTAATCAGTACACCAATACCGCCGCCCAGCATAGCCGCAGGCGTAAAGGCAAACTTAAAGATGGCGGCAAACATGGGACCCACCATATCAATATTAATGCAGAAAATAACCAGTGAACCGATCACATATATTACAGCCATGAAAGGCACGACGATCTCTGCAAAGCGAGCAATACGTTGCAGACCGCCGATAATGATGAGCGCAGCAATAGCCAGGAGGCACAGACCGATGATGAGGTGAATGATATTGATCTCCGTACCGGGTATGTTTCCAAGAGACGCGGAGGAGAAGAAGGCGGCATCCATATTCAACACGATCTTGTTGATCTGCGCCATGTTACCGATACCGAAGGACGCAAGGATGGCAAAGCAGCAGAACAGCACTGCCAAAACGTTGGCAGGAATTTTGAGCCACTTTTTACCGTAGCGCTTGCCAAGACCGTCGCGCAGATAGTACATAGGACCACCCGACCACTCGCCGTCAGCGTTTCTGCGGCGGTAGTAGATACCCAACAGGTTCTCGGAGAAGTTGGTCATCATACCAAAGAAAGCGGCGACCCACATCCAGAATACAGCACCGGGGCCGCCCGTCACGATCGCAGCAGCTACACCCGCAATATTACCCGTGCCGATGGTTGCAGCCAGCGCAGCACACAAAGCCTGAAACTGTGAAATGGTTTTCTTATCGGTCTTTTTGGTCGCCTTGCTGTCTTTTTTAAAGACGCTGGCAATGGTATTCTTCCACCAATGACCGATGTGGCCGATTTGGAACACTTTGGTGCCCACGGTCAGTAGAATGCCCGTACCGATAAGAAGGATCAGTCCCGGGAGGCCCCAAACCGCATTGTTGATAACGCCGTTGATCGACGCTACGATCTCAAGAAATCTGTCCATATTTCCCTCCAAAAGAAAAAATTGACGCGCCGCGCTCGCGACTCGTCAACAAAAACAAAATACATCCCTTCACAGAAGCTTGCACTTTGTCCTTTTGCCTGAGAGTTTACGCTATGCGCTTGCACCTTCGGCCTCCGTGAATGCCACGGACGTCTCCAAAGCTCTGTCGGTATGCAGTCCTCATCCTTACGGACACCTGAGAGCGTTACTCCTTCGGCGGTGAGACACCGTTTCCTGCATACGTCATACAGATATTCATTTGTGAGGATATTATAGCACAGTATGTCGAAAAGGTCAAGGGGATTTTCACAAAAAACACAGAAAACCATCAAAAATCGAAGCACCCCGACCCATAAGGATCAGGGTGCTTCTTCGGATTCAGTCGATCATGGCTTAAGATCTGCAGGATCGGCTTCGAAAACCACCTCTTGCTCCATGTGGTAGTTCTTGCTTTCCCATTCAGCCTCTGTACCTTCAAAATAGTATTTCCCTGCCACGTAAATGTAATCAACCGCCATCAGTTCGATGCTCTTGGGGAAATACAGATTTTCCACCTCCAGCCTCGGCTGATGGTTGAGACGTTTTACACCTTCACGCAAAACGAGGTTTTTGATCTCGGAATCCAGGAAGGCTTCCTGCGGGATATCCTCTGCCCAAAGCTCCACATAGTCGCAATCTATCTCGGCGAGGGCATACATATCCACATATTGACAGCTCTTTGGCAGAATGATCTCCTTGACCTTTGTGCCGCTGAATACATGGCTATAGAGGAATTGCAATCCGGCGGGAATCGTGACCTTCTCCAGATTGCTGCAATCGCGGAATACGCCACCTTCCAAGGTATGCACCGTATCGGGAATCACCACGCTGCGGATGGTATCACAGCTGCCGAAGCAATTCATTCCGAGCTTGACGACAGGGGTTCCATCGGGAGTTTCAGCAGGGATCACCAACTCCGCAGGGGGCTCACCGCCCTCGTAACCTGTCAACGTACCGCCGTCAAACACGAGGGTAAACTCGGTGGGCTTCGGGGTGATCTCCAGGGGAGGAACGTTGCCCGTGCCATAGGTCTTATGGAAGAAGGTATACAGATCCTCGGGGGTCACACCCGTCAAGGCTGAAATTTCAGCTTCATCCAACGCTTTTCCCGTGCTCGGAGTATAACACGTTTTCGTATCGGCAATCACGGTAGCGCGGGACATCACGGCGGTGAGTGCATCCTTCATTTCGGTGAGCTTGCCCGAAAAGTTCGCATTCTCCTGCAGGCTTTGCACAAGATCTGCATCCCACATATCATTTCGTCCAAAGGTTTGCGATCCCACAAACCCCAAATAATACGCAGGACTGATGGAAGGATTGTTCCAATAAAAGGCGGTGGAGCTGATGGTTGCGTTGACAATAAAGCGTTCTCCGGGCGCAAGCGGGCGCAGAATGTTATTTACCTGCGCACCTAAGATCACAAACTTGCCGATGCCCTGATAGGGGGCTTCCTCTTCGCCGTTCGGCTCAACGTAGATCACCCGTCCGTTGACGTTGGGCAAGGCCGTGGAAGTGCTCGAGATCACCTCCCCATCCTCATCCAGGAGGTCGGCAAGGAAATACAACGGGCAGGGCTGCACGTTGGCATCCGTTTCCAATATCGCAGTACGCATCACGGCGTCCATTGCCTCCCCTTCTTCCCCGGGATAGCGGGTCATGAAGGCGTTTTCGGACACGATACGACCCTCAGCGGGGAGATTCCAAGCAGGCGCGAGAGACAGGATCTCTTGAATTTTGGGATCCTGCACGTCGGGTTCCTGTGTCTCATTCTCTTGAGCGGTGCTTTCTTCGGTGCTTTCTTCGGTACTTTCTTCGGTGGTTTCTTGGGTATCATCTTGTGTACTTTCCTCGGGCTCTGTGACCTCCTCGGCGCTGCTTTCTTCTTGCTTTGTTCCGGCGGGAGGGAGGACATCGGGCGGATTCTGTCCGGCGTACAGGATGGCTGCAAACACGCCGCCTGCGACCAGCATACAGATCACGGCAACACCCCAGCCGTGGCTCAACCAATCCAAGAACTTGCGTCCGGGCTTTTCTCTTGTGCTTTGCGCGGAAGCGGCGGCCTCGTAAGCGTTATCTGCTTCCATCACATAGTTTTTGTCGATCATTCCGAGCTTTTCGAGAATGGTCATTTTATTCATTTTCATACGTTATATCCCCTTTCTGAAAGATAAGTGCGTAGCTTTTCGCGTGTGCGCCACAAACGATTCGACATCGCGCCTTCGCTGAGGCCGAAAACCTTGGCCAGATGCTTTACCGAATAGGAATGCCAATACCGCAAGACGAAAATACTGCGCTCCTCATGCGGCAAGGAACGGAGAAAACCGTTGAGCATAGCGGGAAGCTCGTCCGCGTTCTCCTCCTGCATGGGAATGCATTCCGCCAGCTCCTCCAGCGAAAGCTCCAGCTCGCGGTTGCGTCGCTGTGCTCTTTGTGCCTTGTAGCGGTTGACCGAAAGATTTCGCGTGATCGTCGCAAGAAACAGACGCAAAACGCCGGGGCGTTGGGGTGGGATGCTGTGCCACGTCTTCAACCACGTATCGTTGACACATTCCTCCGCATCCTGCGGATTAGCCAGAATATTCATGGAGATCTGATGGCAATAGCCCCCGTATTTTTTCGCCGTTTCAACGATTGCGTCTTCGTTTCTGGCGAAATACAATTCAATGATGCTTGTATCTTCCATCATTTTGGTTCCTTTCTTCGATGTGTTTGACAGTCAAACGAGGTTTTTGTCCTCTACCCTATAAGACAGGATTTTTTCGGGGATCTCACGGAATCGGATAAAATTTTGGGAGATTTTTGAAAATAATTCAAGAGAGGTGTTATGGGAAAGGGGTTTTGATTCGTGTAAATTATTGGGAACCTCTAAAAACTCTATTGGCGAGAGAGCCGTGAGGAAGTTTTTCGTCAGATGATACATTTTTTTTCGCGCGCGTAGTAGAGCTACGCGAAGAAAAATATGACGGAAAAGTTACCACGGATTCTCCGCCAAGAGCGTTTTTAGAGGTGACCTATTGTTTGCCGCAGTGCGGCGGCCATTGCTCGCGTGACACTCTCCGCAGGGAAGGTGCATCACTCGACAAGATGTTGATCGCATAAATTGTTGTTTACGGGCGTATGACCAACATGGCCGTAGGGGAGGCCCTGTGTGGCCTCCCACCAAAAAGATTGTTGACCCACAAGGGTTTTGTCGATGTCGGGACGACGGGCGACCACATAGGGTCGCCCCTACGGGTTTTCGTTAATTCTCCGCTAAACAACAATTTACCGCCACTCTGCCCATCGGGTGATACACCCTCGCATTGGAGGGTGCCACAAGATATTGACCGGCGGCACTGCCGCCAAACAAGAAAGAGAGGCCTGTCCCGCAACGTTTGCCCGGGGCAAGCCCCTCCTTTAAGGAGAATTTTGTATCCTCAGAAACCTTTCCGTATTACATCGCCGTGCTTAAGGTCTAGTTTCGGATACGTATTTATTGGAAATATAGGCGGTCTGGCCATTGAATTCGATACGCCACCAGCCCTTTTCATCCTGATCGAACACCTCCACAACGTCTCCAAGCGAAAGCGTGCCGAGAATGTTCGCCGAGGAAGAGGTATCCGAAGAGGTACGAACGTTCAGCGAAGATGCCGTGATGAACATGATGCGACCGCCATTGGGGCCAACACCGTGTGCCACGACCTCACACTCGGAAACCATCATGGTATAGCAGAGATAGTCGCTGTCATAGCCCTTGTCCACGGTGTTTTCAAAGGTTGCAGTGATCTTGACGCTATCTCCGAACACAGGAGCAGACACACCGGCGGGACAGTAGAAGTAGACGGTGCCGAATTCACCCACATGGATCACAGGTACACCCAGCTCTTCATCCTCACCGACAACACCGTAAATCGTGAATGTCTTTCCTTCGTAAGCTTGGGGATACAATGCGAGCATCATATACTGCTCATCAGGAACTGCAGTGCTTCCCTCTGCGCCGATGGTGTAGCTGCTTTGATCCAAGGGCAAGCCCGCTGCAGCGGATTCTCCACTATCGGGAACCATCATATAATAGACTTCAAAGGTCGTCTGCACGTAGTCGGCTGCATTATCGGGAGCGGCAACCGCGATATTTTCATAGCTTGCCGTCAACGCAAGCACAATGGAGGCAGAGATGCTCATGGACACGCCTTCCTCCTCCATTTCGCCGGAGAGCTCCAACGCAAAAGACACACCCGAGACCAAGCCTTGGGGATTGATCGTCAAAGTACAGGACTTCAGCTCCATCGCCATCTCCATGGGAAGCTCTGCCATGCTCTCCATAAAAGCAGCCTTGATCTCCTCGCTCAATCCTGTAGCCGTGAGGGTAACAGTACCGTCCTGTGCTTTGGATCCGCTCAACCCGGAAAAGCTGTCGGGGGCAAACTTCATGTCAGCCTCTGTGGAATCAGAGGCAAACTGATTCATGATCCACGCGCGCTGGGTCGCATCCACCGTAAAGGTTTCATAGCTGCTTTCACCTTCTGCGGTCGTGGCCATATACACCGTATTTCCGACAATAACAGCCGTCATGGAAACACCGTCACTTTCCTGCACGAAAATACGGTCATCCCCCTTGGCAACGGTGGACATCTTTTGAGAGCCCAAATCCATACCCATCATGGACATATTCATTTCCATAGACATCCGATAGTCGGTTGCGGCATCAGTCGCAACGATTGCATTCATAAAGGCCTCCAGCGCCGCCTCCTCGGAGAGGGGCTCGGATGAGGGAGCCTCGGTGACAGGCTCGGTTACGGGTTCTGTCACAGCATCGGTCTCACCTGCGGCGGACGTTTCCTCAGACGGTGCGCCAGTCTCTGTTTCGGAGGGTGCAGCCGTACCGACAGCGCCCTGTGTTTCTTCTGCGGGATCCTCGGTGTTGTTGCAGGCAACTAACGCCACCAGCACGGCAAGCAGCGCCGCGACATGCAGGATGAATTTTTTGTTCATGGATTTCATAAGCGGTTCCTTTCGTAAATATCAATATACATTCCTATTATAACACGTGGGAGCGATTTTGTCAAGAAAAAAGAAGCTGTGTTTTGACACAGCTTCTTATAATATCATCTTTCCTTGCCGAGGAAGAACAGCGCCATGGTACCGGGACCGGAATGCGCGCCGATGACAGGGCCGACGTAGGTAATAAGACGTACATCGGGTGCCCCCTTGGCCTTCAGCATTTCGCCAAGCTCCTTGGCTTCATCGTAGCAGTCACCGTGGGAAATGAAGATCACGCTGTTTTCGCGATCCAACGCCATGGCCTCATACTTATCAGCCAGGGCCTTGAGGGAATTCTTTCTGCCGCGAACCGTTCCTACCTTGATGAGATGTCCCTCGTTATCCACGTGCATAACGGGCTTGATATTGAGCATACCGCCAACCAGAGCCACAGCAGGGCTGACACGACCGCCGCGCTTCAGATATACGAGATCATCCACGGTAAACCAATGGCAGAGATTGAGCTTGATGCTTTCAATATAAGAGGCAACCTCCTCAATGGTCGCGCCCTCCTTCTGTCTCATCGCCGCCAGATATACGAGAAGTCCCTGACCTGCCGATGCGCACAGGGAATCTACCGCGATCACCTTTCTGTCGGGATAAGCCTGTGCCAGCTCCTCGCAAGCAAGACGGCCTGCGTTATAGGTCATGCTCAGTCCCGAGGAAAAGCCCAGATAAAGAAGATCATTCCCTGCAAGGATCTCGGCTTCAAAAGCAGCCTTGAAGGTGCTTTCATTGACAGCAGCGGTTTTAGCAACCTTCCCATCTTTCATTTGCGCGTAAAATTCAGGCGCGCTCATTTCTCCGTTCAGATACTCATGCTCAGAGCCGTCAAAGCGGAAGGACAAGCTCTGCGCCTTCACGCCCAGCTCAGCAAGCATGGATTCAGGCAGATCGCACGCGGAATCGGTGTATATAACGTAGGGATTCATAAGCATTCTCCTCTCGGATGTTGATTGGTCAATTTCATTGCTTGTATTATAGCACACTTTTTTCCATTCGTCAACAGAAACGGAAAATTTTTCGTCTATCTTCTTCTTTCTCCGCCTGTAGACCCGAAAAATGCAACTCTACCGTGAGTAGAGAGCCCCCAAAAAGCCTTGCGCGCATTGGTTGTTTCTCTTTGCTTTTGCTCAAATTTCACAGATATATTATTTTCTGAATGTGCAAAATGCCTATTGAACACAGCAAGCTTTTATGTTATAATATGGAGGTAGGACACACGAAAGGAGGCATGATTTTGGAAGATCTGAGGCTCATCATTGCGGCGAATCTGTCAGAGCTGCGCAAAAAAAACGGTATGACCCAGCTGGAGCTGGCCGAGCAACTCAATTATTCCGACAAGGCGGTATCCAAGTGGGAACGCGGAGAATCCCTGCCGGACATCACGGTCATCAAAACCATTGCCGACCTTTTTGGCGTTACGGTGGACTATCTCATTACGAAGGAGCACACCGAGCCCGAGCCCTCTCCTGCCCCCCAAAAGAAACGGGTTTCCTTCCGCACGGCAACGGCCATCACGGGTATGAGCATCCTGCTCGTCTGCCTGATTTCGGCATTCGTCTTTTTTGTACTTTGCTATGCCCTGCCCGACATATCGCCGCTGTACCGCTGCCTTCCCTTTATTTACATGATCCCCGTTGCGTCCATCGTTTGGTTAGTTTTCAACAGCATTTGGTTCAACCGCCGTCGGAACTATCTCATCATTTCCCTGCTCATGTGGTCCACGCTGTTAGCCATTTTCCTGACTGTGCTTCCCGTGTTGAATCTTTGGCTCATTTTCATTCTGGGTATTCCCGGTGAAGCCATTATTCTCATGTGGTCGGGTATGAAATTCAAGCGTAAGCCAAAAAAGACCGAAGAAGAAAGTGAAAACAAATAAAAAGATACGGATCGTATGGTACGTACTCTTAAGGACAGTTTTTGAAGTTTAATAAAGTGCGTCACCTACCGACAGGAAAAGGACGAGAAATTGCTAAAATTTCTCGTCCTTTTTTCTTGACAAGCACTGCTTCTGTGTCCACAGAAGCTATTTTGATTTTGTCGATATGCCGTCGCTTCGCTCGGCTCGATATATTTGCCTTCGGCAAATTCGATATGTTTTCGCTTCGCTCAAACTCGATATGATATAAATCCGCGTTCAC